>JAUVGS010000063.1 GCA_030593665.1 Chitinivibrionales bacterium
ACTCAATCGGTATTTCGTCACCCGGTTCCACCTGGTCATACATTGCACGGGCAAGAAGCTTGTCTTCAACAATCGGAATATCATTCTCACGAGCAAGATTTTTCATTCGTTCCGCAATGATATGTCTCCCTTTAGCAACAACTAAAGGTGCTTCCATTTCAGCAACTTCATACCGTATGGCTATCGCCAGGGTTGTCGGGTTGGTTACCACAACAGTTGCTTTCGGTACCTCTTCCATCATACGCCGCCGTGCCATTTCACGCTGTAATGAACGAATCCTTGATTTTACCAGCGGATCACCTTCCAACTGTTTTCGTTCCTCTTTTACCTCCTGCCGAGTCATTTTCAATTTCTTTTCATGCTCAAAACGTTGATAAAAATAATCGAAGAGTGCAAGCAGTATCAGAACGAGTGCGACACGGAAAACGATTTTAAAGCCGGTCATTAGAATAAAGACCCACACTGCCCCGACAGAGGTCTGACCAAGAGACAATAAATTGAGAAACTCACCTCGAATAGTTATATAGGCAACAACAGCGATAATAAGCATTTTAAAAATGCTTTTAACAGCCTCCACAAGTGATCGTATTGAAACCATTCGTTTAAAACCTGCAATCGGGTCAATTTTATCATATTTCGGAATTAAAGGTTTGGTAGTAAGTAAAAATCCTATCTGCAAAATATTCGCAAGAAGGCCAATAACCATTATAGATAATGCAATTGGAAGTGCTACTTTGAAAAAAATAATCACCGCACTTCTGAAATAGGCTATTATTGATGCCTGGTCCAATTGTGGATTTGAAATCATACCGAATGATTTAGCGATAGTACTGCCGGTCTGATCAAAAATCCACGGTCCCGCGATACGTAAAAGGATAATGCCCGTTAAAAGGACGAGGACTGAATTTATTTCAGTACTTTTAGCCACGTTACCCTTTTCACGGGCTTCACGACGCCGCTTCGGCGATGGCTGTTCCGTCCTTTCTTCGTTTGAATCTTCAGGCAAAAGAAAACCCTTCTACTTAAATTTTCAATCGGTCTATTTTTACATCCGATACTTAGTTATTCTTTTACTTTAATTATCTCTGGAATGTTGGAGTATTGGAATAGCGGGTGATTAAAACATTTCTTTTCCAATACTCCATTACCCCATCGCTTCAATGCGTTATCTTTTTAATCATGCCATCAAATACAATAACCTCCATATATCCTGTATAAGCCTTTCAAACATACTGCGAAAAATCATTGTCATTGCCGGTAAAACAATTGCCAATGTTGTCAGGCCCAATCCGATCTTTAACGGGAGTCCAACGAAAAAGATATTGATCTGCGGCACTGTCCGTGCAACAATACCCAGTGATAATGATGTCAGAACAAGCACAGAAAAAACCGGTGCGGCAAGCCGTATTGCCATTACGAACACATTCGCAACCATCGATACCAGTAGATTTGCGACACTTCCCGTGGGCATATGTGCATTGAATAAAGGAATAACCTCAAAACTTTTCTGTATCGCAAGTAATAAAAAGTAATGTCCATTTATCAAAAGAAAGATACTACTGAAAATGATAATCAAAAATTGTCCGCTCACGGTACCGGCTGCATTAGAAAAAGGATCAATCAGGCGTACAAGGGCAAAACCCATTTGGGTATCTATCAGTCTGCCTGCAAATTGGACGGATGCAAATAATAAGGTCGTGGCAAATCCGATAGTGATGCCGATAAAGAGCTCCTGAACTATCATGACAGCAAACCGTGGCAGGGTAAAAATGAATTCTTCAGGGAATTGTACCGGAACAAGAGGAAATAATATTATTGCCAGTATAAAAGAGAATCCGGCTTTCAGTTTACGGGGCACATTTTGAGCCCCGAATATCGGAAGCAAAGAGATCATCGCGGTAATCCGCACAAAAATCAGAAGAAAAACCTGTATCTGTTCTGCCGTTAAATTTTCAGGTATCATAATTATTGTCTGCTAACCGTTGACATTTACGCCTCCCGAAGGGTCATGCGCGTTAAGTTAAGCACTTAATCATTTAAAAATATAATTGTCATGCTGAGCGGAGTCGAAGCATGACATCCATATTACCTTTTTTTAAACATTTAACTTAACGCCTATGCCCGAAGGGGGCGTTGATAGGCACATGTCTAAAATCCGTCTCTATTTAACTGAAACGAATTAATCGATCAATGTTGGTATTGAGTTAAATAAATTGACTACAAAATTAACCAATTTTAATATCATCCACGGTAGCATAAAAAAGAGCATGCCGATAATCGCCAGAATTTTGGGTATAAACGTCAGGGTCATTTCATGAATCTGGGTGACCGCCTGAAACACTCCGACCGCCAGACCGACGGTCAACCCGGCTATAAGAAGGGGGCCTGCGACAATAATAACGATAACTAATGCCTGTCTTCCAATATCAACAACCAGTGCCGGATCCATTCGATTCCCTTTATCGATTAATAAAATGATATTACTAACTGCCGAACAATAAGATTCCAGCCGTCAATAAGTACAAACAGTACAATTTTAAACGGAAGAGAAATCATAATTGGCGGCAGCATCATCATACCCATTGACAAGAGAACACTCGCGGTAATCATGTCAATAACCAGAAACGGTATATAAAGCACAAATCCTATAATAAACGCTGTTTTAAGTTCACTGGTGATAAATGCCGGTATTAATACATCAAATGAAACATCCGCAGCAGTATGCGGCAGGGGTTTTCGTGAGATTTTTATAAACAGCGCAACATCTTTTTCATTAACCTGTTTGAGCATAAAATTCCTTATCGGCTCTCCCGCCTTTTTCAGCCCGTCACTCCAGTTTATTTCTTCAGCAAGATACGGTTGCAGTGCCGTATCATTTATCTCCGTTAAAACAGGCATCATGATAAACAGTGTGAGAAAAAGTGAGAGACCGACCAGTACCTGATCAGGAGGCATGGTCTGCGTACCAAGTGCCCGACGGAGAAATGAAAATACGATTATAAGCCTGACAAAAGAGGTGAGCATGACAAGCAACGACGGTGCAATTGCAAGAATAGTAATCAGGAAAAGTATCTGCAAAGCAAGTGCCACATCAGCAGGTTTCTGGGCATCCGCTACCGAAAATGTCACTTTAGGTATAACCTGAGCATACAGGGGGAAAGCAAAGGTGACAATCCCGGTTACTACGGCCCAGAACTGCAAAGCAGGTCTTTTAATCGCCTTTCTAAGCATATTAACCAAAGTATTCATTACTATCATTATTCTTTTCATTTTCCATAATTATGATGACTTTTTAATCTTGCCTATGAAATTGTTAAATACATCCCTGATCTGGACTATGGATGTTCCGCCTTTTGTAGTTGCTATAAGCTCTACCGCCTTATCTCCTTCTATTTTTTCAATACGTGTCACATCCTGTGATGATTGAGCGAGAACATACACGACATCCATTACACGAACCAGAATAATTGAGCGGTTCTGACCGATCGGAAGAGCCTCAAGCAAGTCCATTGAACCGCCGCCAATACGGGATGTACCGCTCAGTCCCAGCCTTTTGATAAACCAGATAACCAACACAAGGATAAGGGTGATGAAAACCAGATATCCAATAATTCGAAGTGTAACAACCATAACATTATCACCAATCGTATTTCTGCTATCTTTCGTATCACCACCGGGAAAGGCAGCACTCTCCTTCGACACAGAATCAGCAATACCTGTTTTCACCGCTTCATGAACCTTTTTAATGTCAAAATCACCTGTTTTGCTCTTTTGGGCAAAGGTGAATGCAGTAAAAGACAGGCCGATAATGCATAACATTGACAACGCTCTTAATATTTTCATGCTTTTCATTTTACCTTAACTTACTCGTGTAATTGCTTGATTTAAAACAAACAATAAACATTTAGACGTATAATAACAGGGCGGGCAAAAATACCCGCCCCTATTGATGATCAATCCCTGTTTTTACCATTAACCTTTTTAATATCATTTTTTAATTCTCCTCCTTCAATAAAGCTTTGGAGGACACGAGATTTTGGATTTTAGACTTCAATCCTGAACCTCAACCATAAACCCGTGAACGCTTACCCTTGCTCTATCAACGTAAACTTTTTATCCGCTCCTCAGGTGAAACCAGTGAAACGATACGAATACCGAAGCTCTCATCCACAACAACGACTTCACCTTTCGCTACGACCTTGTTATTAACCATGAGATCAACCGGTTCTCCCGCCATACGATCAAGTTCAATAATTGATCCTGGTGCGAGTTCAAGAATTCTCTTTATTGACAAGTCTGTCTTTCCAAGTTCGATACTCACATCCATCTCAACATCGAGTATCATTTGAACATTTTCTTTAGGCGCCTGTATACTGGTATCAGCGATTGAAGTTTCATGAAATCCACCTTCATCACCATCAACAAGGTCTGTTGACAACTGGGTGAGATCGTCTACTTCGGAGGCTGAGAGGCCTATTCCATTGTCCATCCCTCCCGAGTCCATACGCACATCGGATTTGAATGCATTCATCAGTTGCATACTCGGTTCCTGTGAGACAATAATAGCCATTTTGGATTCACCGATATCAGCAATATTAATGGATTCAATCACCATATCGGCATTTTCAAATGGAACAGATGGTTCTGAGAAGTCAAACTCAGACACCTCAATTGTACCGGCAGAAACCGAACCACCGCAATGTCCGCCAAGCGCAGTTGTAAATGCTCCCATAATCTGATTAAACAATTCACCGATTGCATCCTTGTGATCTTCTGTGTATTCTGCGCTGCCATCACCCATCATCATGAGATCGGAAAGTATTGCTACCTCTTTGGTACCAATAATAATCGTACAATTACCGGTAACCTGCCCGGTAAAAGGAAGCGTTATAGATAAAACCGGAGCTGTCACAGCACCCTCAATGGCTTCCCTGGTAATTGCTTCACACTGCGATATAGAGAATTTTATCGAACGATTAAGTACTGTAGTAATAACAGTACCTGCCTGTTCATTAAAAAGTTCAAATGCCGCATTTAGTGCATTATAATCCAGACCGGTATCACCTGCATCACTAGAATCAGCAGTTTCGTCGCCAACATCCGAAACACCAAACGCATCTGATCCATCATCCGACAACAAATTATCTATTTGATCTTGAGAAAGGAAATCACTCATCGCTACCAGGCACCTCCTTCTCGACAACTCGAGTTATTTCTATTGCCTTTTTCCTGCCTATAAGGCCAGTTTTTCCTGCCATTTTTGTTTTACCACCGATTTGAAGTAAAATATCTTCTTCCTTTTTTTTATCGAGACACAAAATATCACCGCGCTGAAGCTGCAATAAATCGCGAATTGATATCCTGGTTTGTCCTATCACTGCTGTAACAGATACCTGTAACGCTCGAATTTCTTGTTCGAGCAGATCATGGGTCTCTTTCGTTGAGGTACTCTGTGATAACATCCATGATTCCCCGGAAAGGTTTGAAATTACACTGTCAAGAAGCATATAGGGAAAACAGAGGCTCATTAATCCAGATGCATTCTGCATGCGTACTTCCAGTGAAATCAAAATAACCGTTTCGCCGGGAGGTGCAATCTGTACAAACTGCGGATTGGTCTCATATGTTTCGATTCTTGGACTGAACACTCCAATATGTTCCCAGACGTCCTTAAGATCGCTTAAACCACGTTCAACAATCCTGTGAATAACATTTTGCTCTATCTGGGTAAGCTCCCTGTTTTGTTCGGATGGTCTCCCCTGTCCGCCGAAGAGACGATCAATAATAAAAAACACCAGGGAAGGATTGATTTCTACTATTGCGCTTCCTTCAAGCGGTTCCATTTTAAATACATAGATACAACTTGGATTCGAGATTGACATGACAAATTCTGAAAACGTCAACTGGTCAACGCTGACAAGCTCAATTTCAACAAACGTTCTGAGGAAATTAGTGAGTGTAGTTGAAAATAAGCGTGCATATCCCTCATGTAAATTCTGCAGGGTACGCATCTGATCCTTTGACACCCTGTCTGGCCGACGAAAATCATATAACGACAGCGTCTTTTCATCTACCTCTTCTTCTTCGGCATCTCCAATACCGCTTACCAGTCCACCGAGATCGGATTCTGCTCCTTCTGAGGAAACTGCCGATAGCAGGGCATCAACTTCTTCTTGCGAAAGGATATCGCTCACAACAGGTCCTTAGGTTGTTTTATTGCACAATATATTCATTGAGATACACATTGCTGATCTGACCGGTTTTTTCCGGCATAGAATTATTTATCGCGCGCATAAATTCTTTTCGAATCTGACCCTGCGCGTCAGGATCATTTACCTCATCCAGCGTCATTGCAGATAACTGTTCAATCAGCATATTTTTCAGTTTTGGCTGCCGTCGTTCCAACTCAAAACCTAAATTCTTATACGCTTTATCATTATATTCCAATACCAGTACCACTTTTAGAAACCGCAGACCGTCGGTTTCGGCAATATTGACTACAGCTTCAATAGGTGTTTCCACTATTGCGCCGACAGTGGTTTGCTCAACCGTTGTCTGTCTTAACGAATCAGCTTTCATTTTTGATTCGACTTCTTCGGAGCTTGGCGGTTGTGTCAATTGAAAAATACGGAAAAAGACAAAGAGCATAATGGCTTCAATGATAATAACTCCTCCAATGATACCTGCAATAATCGGCATATTACTGCGGGATTTTCCTCCACCGGCCTTTTCCTGTTCTTTCTGCTCTTCCTGTTTTTTATCGTTTTCTTCTGCCATGTCTTCCTCTCTGTTAAGTGTTTTAACAGTTTTTAGCTGAATTTCTTTTTAAGGATTATTGAGCCTCTCTCGTTAGATATTCTACATATATTTCAATCCGCCTGTTCTTCTGACGGTTCATTTCAGTATCGTTTGGTGCAATTGATCGATATTCACCATACCCGACAGCGCTAAGCTTTGCAGGGTTAATGCCGCCGTTTGTAAAGATAAATTTAACCACCTGTAATGCGCGTGCCGCTGAGAGTTCCCAGTTTGACGGGAATTCTCGCGTATGAATTGGTATATTATCGGTATGTCCTTCAACACGGATCTCACTCTCCGGCATTTTTGTGTTCACTATCTGTATAACCTCGGCCAGTAATCCTGCAAATTCAGGTTTGATATCAGCTTTTCCGATATCAAATCCAATCGGATCGGCTACTTTTATAGCAATACCCTTATCCGTTACTTTCACTTTAATAGATTCATCGAACTCTTCCTTTTTAATAGATTCCTGGAGCTGACGCGCTGCTTCAATTGCCATTCGCTTGTTCTGTTCATCTCCACCCATCCGCGGCACCAGAATATTTTTATGAATCGGTATTGTCGGAAACTCCTTCAGTACCCCACTGAAAGCATTCTGAAATGAAGAAGCGGCAACCATAAACCGATTCGGATCAATGGTTGACATTGCAAGCAGCATTACAAAGAAGCATAAGAGTAACGTCATCATATCACCGTAAGTGAGCATATACTCCGGTGCGCCAGCCTTTGCCTCTTCCTGTTTTTTTTGCCTTGCCATTTCTATTCTTCTTTATCTCATAATTTCCAGGTATCTATGATTTACCTTCTTCTTTCATTGCACCGGCTCTCTGTCCCGGTTCAATAAAAGCGGTCAATTTCTGTTCAACAATACGCGGATTGTCTCCGGACTGGAGTGACATGATACCTTCAAGCATCATCTCCTTTACCAGTATCTCATCTTTTGAGTAATTCTTCAGTTTAGCGGCAATGGGAATACAGAATGTATTTGCCATTATAGAGCCATACATGGTTGTTACCAGCGCGACAGCCATATTCGGCCCAATGCTGTCCGGGTCACTCATGTTGCCCAGCATGAGAATAAGACCGATCAGGGTACCAATCATACCAAATGCAGGGGCCAGTGATCCTGCCAGTTCAAACATATTGGCTCCGAATTTATGACGCTCTTCAATAAACATTATCTCAGTGCTTAAAATGTCTTTGATAAGGTCAGGCTCAGTGCCATCCACTGCAAGCTGGATGCCTTTTTTTAAAAAATCATCATCAATTTCCTGTGCACGAGCTTCAAGTGCGAGTATCCCCTCTCTTCGTGCCTGTTCCGCAAACCCTACAAGCTGTTTAATTATATTCGCAGGAGTATGTGTTTTTACTAAAAATGCATTTTTAAGGATCCCGACTACACCGAGTACTTTATTTAAAGGATGTGATACAAAGATAACAGCAATAGTTCCTCCAATAACAATCTGTAATGAAGGGATGTCTATAAATGCACCAATATTCTCAAGTTTCATTCCTAACATGATTAGTACATAAGCTGCAACGAGTCCGCCAATTGTTGCAATATCCATATTTTTTCTCTTCTTTAGTTGTATGATTATATATAGAAATAATTGGAAATTTATTTACTTATTCTTATTTTTCTGTGCTGTCTTCTTTATCCCGATGCACCACCTGAATCGATTGGTGACAGAGTTGTTT
>JAUVGS010000150.1 GCA_030593665.1 Chitinivibrionales bacterium
ACAAGCCGGGTTGGCTCAGTGTGGAGTCTTGGGTATGGCCCTATATGTTATATCCATAATGAAGGGATAGCTGGGTGGGTGAATATTACTGGAGATCACCGGAGGGAGCTAGCCAGAAAATAATTGAAAAAAGACTTTTACAATTGCTCCTCAACTAAAATAACAGAGCCACTAAAAAAACATCCATATTGTAAATTCTATCACAGACCTAAAGTAAACACCAATATATTTTAAAAATATAGACAACTTCAAAAAACACAATTTCAGCCAACGGAGCCGGAATAATGTCCAATAAAGAATGGCACGATGCAAACGACTTATACTTCATAAGTCCCCAGAAAGATGAGCCTAAAAAGAGAGAGGAAGATGTTGAAGAGCTTGCATACGATCAACCGGAAGAAAAAGCGAAGCCGAAACTTAAAATTTCTGATGCATTTCTCCCGTATATGAAAGTGTTTATCCCGAAAGAAGGAGCGAATGAAAAAGATAGTGCTGCCGAGGCGTATGCTGTAATGTACTGGCATAAAAAAATCTGTGATGAGACCGACACTAATCAAATTGATGAGCTTTTAAATAATCTTGATACCAAGATCGCTGAAGAAAAAGATAACTATTTAAAGGAGCTGGAACAAAAAGGAGCGGTTTCGGCAAAAGGCCACAAAATGCAGGCCGGTGATATCCAGGAATACTGGTGGGTAACGGGACAACGCATGATTCGTGTGCGTAATAAAAACGTCCCGAAACGATATCGCTGGTTTGACAGAAAAACAGTTGGTGAGAAGATACGCAGGGAACTTGAGGATGATAAAGAGGGGAAAAAGAATTCAAATGGGCCAAAAAAAGAGGCAGAAATTAAAATATTCGAAAAGAAACTCTTTCCTCCTGGTGACGGTGAGCCGGAGTGGTTAAAAGAGTTTAATGAAAGTTTTAAAAAAGATTTTTGGGAGGAAAATAAAATCCTCGACGGAGGAATCGGTGCACAGTTTCTTCGATACTCTTACGAAGGTTCCGTTGGCTCATCAATAAAATGGGGTGATGATGAAAAGAGTATAAAAGTTGGCGCGAAGGTCGAGGGGAGTTTTGCTCTAGCTAATGCCCAAGGTCATTTTACAATTAATTTACCCGATGAGAACGGTTTTGATCTTATTGAGCATATAAGAAGCGATAATCCGAGTCTGGTTGATGATGATAGCGGCAATGCGTTTCTTAAATTTCAGATTGCCGTTACAGGCTCTGCATTTGTTGGTGTATGCGCATCTGTTTCAGCGGATCTTGGCGTGGTACTTGATCCGAAAAGTCCGGAAGCTGGGAAATCATCCGATAGTGAAGAATCGGTTTCTGCAGGTCTGGAGGCCGGGATTGATCTATTTGTTGGCGCAAAGGTTGGAGCAGATGTAAAAATCTCTCTTCTGATGAAATTGATTGATGATAAAGAAATGAGCCCGCGTGCAGTTGACTGGGCATCACTCGGAGATGCATCATTTGGAACCTGGGCCGCTGTGGGGGCCGGTATTGTAGCAAGTTTTAAAGTTGGATATTTCAATGGCAGTTTCAGGTATCATACAAAGCTTGGCGCGGTACTCGAATACGGTGCGGGCGCGAGTATAAAGGGTAGTATTGGTGTGGAAAATGGCGCGAAGTTTATCTGGACAATTGTTACCGCGTTTAACTGGAACCACATTAGTGAGGTTTTTGATCAGGAGATGCATACTTCTTCCAGGGGCTGATGTTAAACTGTTTTTATACCGGAAAAGCTGTAGCTGAAGTATACGAGGAAATTCAAACCAACGCTGAAGGCGCGCTTTTTGCAGTTAGTAAAGTTGTTGAACAGGGGCTTGCTGCGGGAAAGGCCTTTGATGATATGCTGGATGGTTTTGTCCCCGGATATTCAGGCTTTAAACAGTACAACGTTCAGTTTTTAATTCTAAAATCAACCTATAACTTTTTAAAACAGGCCAATCAGAATTATGATTTAAAAACAAGAGCTATTGAAGTCGTGGAAACCGCTGTAAAAGATACGTTAAACAACCGTTGGAAATATGCGACCTGGCAGATGAAGGTGAACTTGATTTATGATATGCGTATTGGAGGATCTGGTCTTGGCGGTTTTACAGAAGAAAGAAAAGAGGATGCTGTTATTGCGGTGCTGGAGAGTGCCAGGAATGATGAGGAGTTTAGGAAGATTGTTGATGGTCTGGAAAAGCCTGAGAATAGAGAATCTGTTGATATTAATCAATTACTGGATTTTAAACAACAGGCACAATTTAATGAGTTAAAAAATAAACATAATTTTGTTAATTAATGGCAAGGACATTGCTATGAAAATTAAATATTTAAGCTTGATAATTTCTGTTGTCTTATTAGTAGGATGTAAAGAAAAAATATCTCCAGAGCGTGCAACGAGGTTTTTATATATGGATGTCCAAAGGCCGTGGCCGGGAGATTTTAAGAAAGTAAAAGAACTCGTAAAATCAGGTGCCGATGTAAATTGCCGAGATACATATGAAAACATTCATGGCTCTACGCCATTACTTGCAGTTGCGGGAGCTACAGGAGTTCAAGGTTACTACTCAAGAATTTATGCAAATGAGCACGAAAGAGACACCGCCGAACAGGAATCAGTAAAAATAGTCAAATTCCTCGTTGCCAATGGTGCCGATCTATTCATAAAAGACCAGACTTCCAGCAGACGCAACGCTCTTCATCTTGCCGCTATCGGCGGATGGTCACAAATGATACGAACGCTTGTCGAATTGGGTATTGATATCAATTCCCGTGACACGGTCAATGCAACGGCCCTTATGAATGCCGGAACCTCCGGCTGTCTTGAGGCGGTGAAAACCTGTATTGCACTTGGTGCGGATATTAACGCCGTAATGAATGGTGGATATACCGCTCTTGATGCTACTGAGCAATATAACACCGAAGAGATGTATGCTATGGGGTATGTGAAATGTAAAGAACACGATGAAATTATTGCGTATCTCAAACAGCAGGGTGCCAGGCAAGGGAAGGAACTAGAGGGAGTGAATTAAAAATAGATTAAAAAAATGCAATTATGTGACAGAGATCACAGATAAAAATAGCGTCAGATAGTATTTTATCAATATTTGGGAGGTTTTCCCTATTAATAATAAAAACCAGGGGTATTTGGTTATGAGAAAGTATAATTCAATAGTCGCTGTACTCGTTAGTATTCCAGTGTTCATTTTTCTTTTCTGTACAGATCCAAGTAATCCGTTCGATAATTCCAATAACGTAAGAATCACCGTGTCTGTTCCAGGCAGGCCGGATTCGCTACTTTGGAAGGTTAACGATTCGGTATCGATTAACGTTGGTGTCTATCTCCCCGAACGTGTTGATTCAATTGTACTGGAATTTGGAGAAAATGACAGTGTGCTTGCTACCACACTCCCAACGGGTCTTCAGTTGGATGACACGGTTCTCTTTTACTTTACCTATAAAGAAACAGGGCAGAAGACAGTTACGGTTACTGCGTATTTGCAGGAATCTAATAATGAAAAAACCGCAGAAACGCAGGTGCTTATCGGTTTGAAACCGGTTCTTGGCAACGACAAGAAGATCCAGCGGCCGATAAAGCCCTATCTCGATTCGTCATTCTATATGTTTGTCTCGGTTGATGGATCAATTCCAATTACGTTTACCTGGTATAAAAACGATACCTTGATATCACGGGCGACAAATGACACGCTCTATTTTAACGCTCTGGCAGCAAGTGATGCGGGTGGATATCATTGTATTGTCAATAATAGTTGGGGAGGTGATACCACGGCAGTTGAGACGGTGACTGTCCAGGGAGCGCCGGTGGCGCCGCAAATTTCAGCACACCCGCAATTACAGGAGGTGGTTCAGGGGCAGTCTGCTTCATTTGGTGTATCTGCGACAGGTACCGCCCCTCTGAGTTATCAGTGGCAGAAAAACGGTTCGGATATTTCCGCGGCTGCCGATTCAACCTATACCATGCAGTCGGCCGTACTTGCGGATAGCGGTGCGCTGTTTCGGTGTATTGTCAGTAACAGTGTCGGTGCAGATACCAGTAATACAGCCATGCTTGAAGTAAGTTCCGCAGTAGTTGCCCCGGGTATAACTGCTCATCCGCAGTTGCAGGCCGTTACTGAAGGGCAAACGGCTTCATTTACCGTTACCGCAACCGGTACCAAACCCTTTACCTATCAGTGGCAGAAGGGAACCGTCGATATTGTCGATGCTATAGATTCTGTGTACACGATTCAAACGACTACTCTTGCGGACAGCGGTTCGCAATTCAGGTGCATTGTAAGTAATTCCGCTGGAAAAGACACCAGTAATTCCGCTCTGCTGCAGGTGAGTCTTTCTGCCATCAAACCTACAATTACTACGGAACCGGCCGAGCAATCCGCCACGGAAGGGGAGGACGCCTCGTTTTTTATAATAGCTACCGGAACAACTCCATTATCCTATCAGTGGCAGCAAATGGAACAAACCACAGTTACTGATGTTAACGGAGCAACAGATTCGGGACTATTGATAATGGGTACTGTTCTGGCTGATGATGGAAAATATTTTCGTTGTATTGTTAGTAATGCAGCAGGAAAAGATACAAGCGAATATGCTAAGTTAAATGTAGTCACACAGATTATTGCTCCGACTATCACCGATGATCCCCAGAGCAAGTCGATTTCAGAAGGAAATGACGCATCATTTGGAGTTGCCGCTACCGGAACAAGACCATTTACCTATAAATGGCAGCGCAATGGAGTTGATATAGGTGGTGCGACTGATTCATCTTTTACCCTTCAGAATGCAGTTTTGTCGGATAGTGGAGTACAATTCAGGTGTATTGTTGAAAATAGTGCCGGGGGAGACACCAGTAATTATGCCATGTTGAAAGTTACTACCAATATTATACCACCGGAGATAACGGATGATCCGCACAATGAGTCTGTAACAGAGGGCAACACCGCTACATTTAGCGTTGCCGCTACAGGAACTAACCTGCAATACCAGTGGCAGAAGGATGGAACTGATATCCCCGGTGCTAATCTGGCCGGTTATGAAACACCTGTAACAACACTATCGGATAATGGCACAAAATACCGTTGTATGGCTTTTAATAGTGCGGGGAGAGATACCAGCCAGTATGCAACCCTGACAGTAACACAAACCATTCTGCCCCCTGTAATTGATAAACATCCTGCTAATGACACGGTAGTTGAGGGAGGCGGCGCTTCCTTTTCAATTCAGGCAAACGGAACCAATCTAAAATACCAGTGGCAGAGAAACGGCAGTACTATCCCTGGCGCAACATCCAATTCCTATAACCTGCCTATTACCGGCGATGCGGATCATGGTGCTCTTTTTCAATGTGTTCTGAGCAATACTCTGGATACAATAACAAGTGACGCTGCACTGCTTGTAGTGTATACTAAACCGGAAATAAGTACTCAACCTGTTTCTAAACAGGTAAATGAGGGTGGGGCTGTGAGTTTTACCGTAGATGCAACCGGAAGACCTGATCCCACCTGGCAATGGAAGAAGGATAATGTTGTTTTGAGTGGGAAGACTAATAAAACTCTACAGATTACAAATGTACAGGCCTCAGATGGTGGTGATTATACTGTGGAAGTTATGAATATTGTTGATACGGTTACCAGCAACGTGGCTGTGTTGACTGTATATACGGCCCCGGTAATTACTCAGGAACCGGATGACGATACTGTCGTACAAAACAATCCCGCTACATTTACAGTCGAAGTAAGTGGTAATCCGACACCGACATTTCAATGGAAGAAGAA
>JAUVGS010000260.1 GCA_030593665.1 Chitinivibrionales bacterium
CCGGCCCATGATCGGTAATAGCAAGCCCTTTCATCCCAAGTTCCTTAGCCCTGGCAAGCAGTTCTATATGGGTATGGATACCACACTTACTGAAAAATGTATGCGAATGGAAATCAACCTCAAGCATTATATAACCTCTAACCCCTCCTATAAAAAGCAAGTACTCATTTTCCGTTGTCCAGAATAAAAGAGCAAGATCCATAGTGTTGAATCTTGCTCGTAGTACATTTTATACCATTACACCCTCTTATTTTTTCTTTTTCTTCGCAGCGTCCTGTTCAATAGCAGCCTGTGCAGCAGCCAACCGTGCAACGGGTACCCGAAATGGAGAACAACTGACATAGTTCAGACCGACACCGGCAAAAAATTTCACTGATGCAGGGTCACCGCCATGCTCGCCGCACACGCCACATTTCAGATTCTTTCGCGTGGAACGTCCCCGTTCTACGCCATATTGAACAAGCCGGCCAACACCATCCTGATCGATTGATGCAAACGGATCTTCCCTGAGAATCTTCTGATCTATATAGTCGGGTAAAAACGTACCGACATCATCACGGCTGAAACCAAAGGTCATCTGTGTCAGGTCATTGGTACCGAATGAGAAAAACTCTGCTTTCTCTGCGACCTTATCTGCTACCAGTGTCGCACGTGGAATCTCCATCATGGTACCAACAAGATATTTTACCTTTATACCTTTCTTTTTAATAACCTCTTTTGCCGTGGCGCGAATCAGCTCTTCAAGAATGTCATATTCAGCTTTCGTGCCAATAAGCGGAATCATAATTTCCGGATGCACGGAGACGCCTTTCTTAGTCATATTGCAGGCAGCTTCAATAATTGCGGTGGTCTGCATGCGGCATATCTCCGGATAGGTAATTGACATTCGGCATCCACGATGGCCCAGCATCGGATTCATTTCATGCAGGCCGTCTACCTTTACTTTAACGACATCCACCTTGACACCAATACGTTTCGCCATCTCAGCCTGCCCTTTACTGTCATGTGGCAGAAATTCATGTAATGGCGGATCAAGCAATCGGATCGTAACCGGTAAACCATCCATTGCTTTAAAAATGCCTTCAAAATCTCTCCGCTGCAACGGCAGTAATTTCCGCAATGCCTTCTCACGACCCTTTACATCATCGGCAAGAATCATTTCACGAACAGCCCATATCCGTTCTCCCTCAAAGAACATATGTTCGGTTCTGCAGAGACCAATTCCTTCCGCACCGAGCGCCCGTGCGACTGCAGAATCTTTCGGTGAATCGGCATTGGTACGAACATTAATTTTACGAGCCTTATCAGCCCATTGCATTACATCCAGGAACATTTTACAAACGGGATGTTTCAGGACATTCTTGTCACCATGGACAATACCTCTAATAACCGGTGAAGAGGATGTCTCAACATGACCGATAATAATCTCCCCGGTTGAGCCGTCAACGGATATCTCATCACCCTGCTTAAGTTTCTGATTATTTACCGTAATTACTTTTTTAGACATATCGATATTCAGTGCGCCGCATCCGACAACACAGCATTTTCCCCATCCACGCGCAACAACGGCTGCATGGGAGGTCATACCGCCGGTCGAGGTAACAACCGCCTCTGCCGCCCACATACCGCTGACATCCTCGGGTGAAGTTTCTTTTCTCACCAGAATAACCTTCTTACCCTTCTTGACCCACGCCTCTGCATCACTTGCATTAAAAACAATCACACCATTAGCAGCCCCCGGCCCTGCGGGCAAGCCTTTCGCAACGGCCCTCTTTTTAGCCACGGCTGCCGCTTTTGCTTTTGGATCAAAAATCGGGAACATAAGCTGAACAAGATGATCGCCCTCTATCCTTTTTAACGCCTCTTTCTCAGTAATCAGCTTTTCCTTTACCATATCAACAGCTATCTTCACTGCAGCAAGGCCGGTCCGCTTCCCGGTTCTCGTCTGTAGCATGTATAACGTCCCTTCCTGTATGGTAAATTCAACATCCTGAATATCCTTATAATGCTTTTCAAGACGAAGACGAATACTATCAAGTTGTTTATACATTTTGGGCATTTTTCTCTTCAGTGTTGCAATCGGTTCCGGCGTCCTGATACCTGCAACAACATCCTCGCCTTGTGCATCTATAAGATATTCTCCGAAGAATATGTTCGTACCATCTGCGGGATTACGGGTAAAAGCGACACCGGTTCCGGACCCTTTTCCCATATTGCCGAATACCATTGCCTGTACATTAACCGCTGTACCTTTCAGGCCAAAAAGTTTATTAATTTTCCGGTAGGCTATTGCACGAGGGATATTCCACGAGCCTATCACCGCATCAATCGCATGATCAAGCTGAACCCGTGCATCGGTTGGGAAATCCTTTTTAACATGTTTACGGTATACCGCCTTATAGGCCTCAACGACCTCTTTTAGTTCTGCAGCGGTAAGATCCGTATCGAATTTTCGTTTGTATTTTTTCTTAATGCGGGATAACTCATTTTCATAGTATTCGTGGTCAACGCCCATGACTACGTCACCGAACATATTAATAAAACGGCGGTATGAATCCCAGGCCATACGCTCGTTCTTTGTTTTTGCAATAAGGCCTTCCACGACATCATCATTAAGCCCGAGATTCAAAACAGTATCCATCATACCGGGCATTGAGACTGCAGCACCGCTTCGTATTGATATCAAAAGCGGATTTTTCTTGTCGCCGAGTTTGGCGCCAATTGTTTTTTCAAGCTTTGCGATATTGGCATCAACCTCTTTGTCAAGACCGGCAGGCTTCTTTTTACCATGGGCATGATAGTATGCACACACTTCAGTTGTAATAGTAAATCCGGGTGGAACCGGTATGCCGAGATTCGACATTTCAGCAAGGTTAGCGCCTTTTCCGCCAATAACCTCTTTCATCGTTGCGTTACCATCAGCCTTCCCTCCACCGAAAAAATAGACATATTTAGGCATTACTTCCTCCAATTACGTTAATTATATATAAGGTTATGTGATTTAATATTTCTCAGTCAAAAAAGATATTTATTTTTTTCAGCTAGTACTCTTTTTTTATGAGTGGATCCCGATGAAGCCTACTAAAAATATAAACCGCATACTCAAGTGTGATAACCCAAGTCGCCAATTTATAGAAACTAATTATATACGAAAAGCACTAAAGATACCATATTGTTATTAACATTGGTAGAAAGAATTGCATAAAAAGTAATAAACTCTCTACGGGTATTGAATTCCTTCAAACAAAGAATATATAATAGAGTCTATGAAACGGCATGTCTTGGCACTTCTTGTTCACCCTTATAAAAATGTCCTCATGAAAAAGGACAACGTACGAGACCTGCTTAACAGCTTTGCTGAAAAAATTCTAACCATTGCCTCAGCACATCCAAACTTCCGCTTCAATCTTTCGCTTCCCGGATACATGCTCCAATTCCTTGATCCACTCCTCCTTTCCCAACTGAATGAAATTAATAAATCCGACTGTCTGGAGTGGTTGACACCAGGATATACAGAACCATTTGTCAGTTTTTCACCAATCTGGCTTTCATGTGACAACTTACACTATGGGATAGAGACCTTTTCCGAACTTGTTGGCATTAAACCAAGTGGTTATACTCCCGCTTTCTCGAACTGGGAGCCCTCAGCAATACACATGCTCCTTGAAAACGGCATCCATTATACCGTTCTTTCTCAAACCATATTACCTGAGACGGCACAGAACCATTCCGGTTACTGGATAACCGAACACACCGGTCATTCCATGGTTATAATTCCCACGCAAGCTTTACATTACGACAGCGCCCCGGCAAACATTCTCGGCTGGCTTGACCGTATAATTGAAAAAGCCCCTGACACAGAAGCGCCGGCAAAACTCATTACCCTTGATTACCGCATACCTCTTGATCCACCGAGGAATGCGGATCCGTATAAATGGTTGACTCTCTTTGCAGCTTCACTTGATACAATATTGATAAAATACGAATTAAACCTGCTCCATGAATTACCCACGAGGACACCGCCACTTGGCCTGCAATATATACCTTCAAGCCTTGATTTTAAAGGGGACAATGGCGCCTCTGTTTCCTCCTGCTAAAATTAACTACACACATTTGACTCTGTGGGAATTATACAGCGCAAAATTATGGCTATATACGAACAAATC
>JAUVGS010000049.1 GCA_030593665.1 Chitinivibrionales bacterium
AAACAAATTTACGAACGTATAAATATAGCACGCTGATAACCGCAACAGCGCCAAGTGCTGCGAGGGTATCAATAAGAAATGCCGCACCGATACAACCGATTGCACCGAGTAATGCAAGTGTCCAGTGGAAAAATTTAAAACGTGGCCTGAATGACGGATTCCGGCCGAAGGATTCAACAAAAGCTGCGACATTGGTAATACCATAGGTCCACAGGAAAAACATGGTTACGATCATGGCGACGGTATTCAGCGCACTCCCGCCACTTCCGCCGCGTGCATAATACAATGTTCCAAGGGTAATGATAAGGGTGAGCCAGAGTGCGCGGCGCGGCTCACCATTATTTGACAATTTGGCAAACGGTTTTACCGGTGCCAGGATATTATCCTGAGCTAACGATTGAAGGATGCGGGGCGCACCGAGAAAAGAACCGAGCGCACTTGACAGTGTCGCAGCAAACACACCCAGGGAAACAAAGAACCACAATCCCCATACTGCGACATTGAGAAGACTGCCATAGGAATCCGCAATAAGTGCCTCACGGGGAATTGAACCGCCGCATAAAATCATCTGGGCGGCATATATGATTCCACCGACAAAGATTGAAGCAAAGGTTCCCAAGGGTATTGACCGGGTCGGATTTTTCAGATTGCCCGACATGTTAACCCCTGCCATGATCCCGGTTACCGCCGGGAAATAGATAGCAAATACCAACCAGAAATTATAGGAAGACCCACTGTAGTCGGCAACCCAGTTTTTCTGAAACAGGGCTTTGTCAAAACTGAGGAATGCTCCACCAAGAAAAGTGGCAATTGAGATTATTAAAATAATCATGATGATATACTGGAGCTTAATTGCCCCTTCCGCCCCTTTTAACACCACAGCAAAGAGAATGATTGCAGTGCTGAATGTGATATAATCAAAATAGGAGGTGATCGCAGGAAAATAGGGTGAGACAGTTATCATGACCGCTTCGGAAAAACCGAGGATATAAAAAGGTACCGCTAATGCCTGTGCAAAGAAAAGCGCAAGGCCGATGGTGCCGCCGAATTCAGGCCCGAGTGTTCTTGATATAAGGTAATAGGCTCCGCCGCCTTTTACCTCGATATTAGTCGCAATCGCTGAAATGGAAAAGGTGGTCAGGATGGTAATACTTTTTGCAATTACCAGCATAATCAGTGCATGACAAATGCCTGCCTGACCAATAACAAAACCGGTACGCATAAACATTATCACACCGAGGATAGTCAGTATCGACGGAGTGAACACACCACCGAAAGTGGTAAACTTCGCTACCTGTTCCTGTTGTCCATTAGTCATACACAAGTGTCTTTTTATCTGACTCTGCTTTTATAGAAGCGACCCTGATTCCGCGATAATATGCCTGCAGGATTTCCTGAAACAACTGACCGGTACGCGCTCTTCCGAGTGCCCCCATCTGGCACATACCAACCCCATGGCCATACCCGCGCCCGGTGATAGAGACCTTTTTTGCGTTAACACTTTGAATCGAGAAACGGGCGCTGCGTAAAATCGGACGGCCAGCTATATTCCTCCGCAGCATAAAACGGATCTTATCACCTCCGTATTTATATTCACCGGCCCTGGTGTTAATCCTGCATATCGAGACTCTTCCGCAGGGAAAATTTCCCAACACCGTTATGCCGGTAATAGTGCCACTGAAAGCAGGGTGATTGGGGAAAGCCCTGCCGCTGTATTTTTTTATAAATGAAGACAGCGTTGACGTACTCCACGATTCACGCCAGGTAAAATAGTTGGAAATAGCGCAATACGCCTTTCCGTTCCTGTCCACATCCCGTATTGATTGAAGATAGGGAAACGTCTGTTTCCCCCAGACATCCGCAATATTTGCAGTCACCCCGCCGCAGGTTGAGTGATAGTAGGCATAAATCAGGCTGTCGCCGTATACGGCTACTCTGTCCTTTGTCATTCGTATGGCACGGTCACTCAACGGATATTCAGCCGTCACACCGCCATACACCTGATCTTCAACGGTCGCGAGAAGATCGAACGATGCTTTCTGACGCTTAATAATTCTTTTATACGTATAGGTGCGTGCCGCAACAGCCTGTGCCTTAACCGCTTCGATATCTTCTTCCGAACGCTTTCCGATTTCCAATGGGACAACGCCGCGCAGGTATTGTTCAACCTCACAGTAATTGATAACAGAAAATGAAGTACCGCTGCCCGGTATCAGAATAAGTGCCCCCCGGTAACTGTTCTCATCAAGCTCAAAGTAATTATGGGCTGATCTGGTGCGCAATGTACAGGGAAGGAATACGGCAAAGGCGCTGCCTGCAGATGTTTCCAGAATAGCACGGGCATGGGCATTTTTTCGTTTAGCTCCTTTAATCGCTATACGTCCCCGACAGGTTTTATTACCATGTTTTTTCATCGCGCGGATAGCTACCGTCCCTATCGAATACACGGTCAAGCGGCTGAGATTCCGATGCAGGGCGACTCGTACGGTGTTTCTCGGCACGGAAAACACCCGCTGGAGCGAAGAGGACTTGGAAACCGGTCCGGAAATAGTCTCTTTTTCAGATTGGGACGCCGGAACCGTGTTATCAGGATCAGCAAATGCCAGAGCAAAATCAAGGTCATCAACCGGAGATGCCTTCTCCTTCTTTTCTTCCTGAATTTGGAGCTTAACCTGTGAAACAGGTTTCTCAACAGCAGAAGGTCGCTTCTGAGGAGGCTTTGATCTGCCTTTTGGATTCGGCACGAACACAGTAGAACCTGCACATCCACTGAGTAAATACAACCCAATAATGCACAGAATACTAACCCGGATAAACCGGATAAGTACCTTCACGAAATATTTTTCTGCCCAAAAAATGCAGAAAATTATTTCTAAGGTACTAAACAGTTTTTGACAGGTTATGCTGTGATTTTGCAAGTTTCTTTAATTTTCCGGAAATAAGTTGACGGCGTATTGGTGTCACGCGATCAACAAACAATATACCGTCAAGATGATCGACCTCGTGTTGAATTGCCCGAGCGAGGAGCCCATCGACCTCTTCAAGTACATATTCATCACCCTCTTCATCCTGAGCGTGCACTGACACGATGCTTGGACGGTTAACTGCTAAGGTAATATCCGGGACACTGAGACATCCCTCATCATAATCCGATTTTTCCTCAGAGAACCAGGTGATCTCAGGATTAATCATGACATATGGTTCCTGCTCCCCGGCAGTCGCATCAACCACGGTAAGACGGATTGACCGTCCAACCTGCGGGGCTGCCAGGCCAACACCTGCGCTGTCATACATATCCTCTTTCATCTGTTCAACAAAATCCTTGAGTGCATCATCAAACACAGTCACCGATTCTGATTTTTTTCGTAAAATAGGATCACCATAAATGCGGATATCAGACATTATTGTTTTTTCCCTTTACTGATTTCTTTAATTTCCTCCTTCTTATTAGTAATTACGGTTGATATCGCTGATTTTGCTAATTTTACTGTTGTATTTTCACTAATCTTAACTATCACGATATCGTCCTTGACATTGCCAACAGTACCATAAACACCGCCAATAGTGAGAACTTTATCTCCTTTTTTCAGATTACCCATCATGTTCTGCTTTTGTTTCTGTTTCTTCTGTTCCGGACGGATCATGAAAAAGTAGATAACAATAAACATTACAACCATCATCGGAATAAAGCTGCCTGCCATACCACCCGAACCGGAACCTTTACCACCCTGGGCATATATTGACATGATAAAACTCAACATAAAGGAAACACTGTACAAGAATTTCATAAGAACCCTTTCACAAAAAAGTATATAACAACTGGTTAATAACTTACCGGTAAAACAGTAAATACTTAAAAAGTAAGTAAATGAGCTGAACAGAGTACCCTAAAATATGTATTTTAAAACTGAGAAGGGTATGCTGAGTGAATTATAAATACTCTAAGAAAATATATCAGTTAATGCATTTATACACGTCCTTTTACTATCTGAGTCTTCAGGTTTTAGAAAAGTACGTATTTTTTGACAATATATCACACTGCGCCCTTCACTTCGGCTTCATTGCATGCCGGTACTGAAATACTCGTTTTACAGACATAAAAATTTCACTCGATTTTTCTTATTATGACATCAACGGTCTACTTTGCAAAATGGATTCTTCTCCCTGACAGTACTATTCTGGAGAATGGGGCGCTGGTTGTTACCAATGACCGTATCTCATCAATAGGCAAGCGAAGTGCTGTTAAAAGGACATCAAAGGATCGCTTAGTTAACCTCGGGAAGCGGCTGCTGCTCCCCGGTCTCATTAATATGCATACGCACCTGGAAGAAGGTATTATCAGGGGTGCTGTCAAGCATGACGACGAGTCCTTTACCTCCTGGACATTAAAGAAAGACCGGAATATGAAACTGGCGGCACCTGATGAATTACTCTCAATTATCCGTCTCGGTATTCGCGAATCTCTTGCCAACGGGATAACGACCATTGTTGATACCTCGCGGACAGATTTCTCCTCTATCGTCCTGCGGGACGAACTTATCCGCTCGTGGGTAATGTATGAAGTTCACGCTGAAGACCGCTATAGCGATGATAAACAGTTACTGATAGAAAACCTCCAGAAGCGTGTCAAACAAAGCAGGCGTGAAGGAAATATTGGTATTGCCCCCCACGCGCTTCATTCTTTAAACAGTGCATTACATAAAACACTTCTCAATATCTCCAAACACAATAATTATCTCTGGGCATGCCACATGGCAGAAACCACCGATGAATTACAGGCATTCTCGGAACAATCAGGCGATCTCTACTTCCATCTCACCCGTAAACAGGAATGGCCGTTTGGGAAGACGGAACAAGGTTCCATGTATTTTGCGATTACCAATAATCTTATACCGAACAACGGTATCCTGTACCACTGTAATTATGTCAGCAGCAACGAATTGTCCATTTTGTCAGCAAAAAATATCTCAATCGTTCTGTGCAGCCAGTATAATGAAATATTTTGTAATAAAAATTTTCCGATGGAAGCGGGACTAAACAGGAGAATCAATATCTGCCTGGGAACGGAAAGCCCTGTCAGTTTGACCTGCATGAATCTTTTTGATGAACTCTATCACCTTAAAATCCGATACCCGCATATACCGGCGAAAGAGATGATCAACTGGGTGACAAAGAATCCGGCCAGAGCCCTGCGATGCAGCCACCTGATCGGCAGCCTTGAGCAGGGAAAAAAGGCGGATATTATCGGCGTGCGCTTCTCCCATACCTCAAATGAGGATATCCTCGAAGAGTTACTCCAGGAAGAACCTGAGGTTGATTTTGTGATGGTGGATGGTGAGGAAGTTATTGTCGGGTATTAGTGTGTACGTGCGATTGCTAATGTGAATCAAAACTATTTTCTTTCATTATTCTGTATCGGGTATTCCTCCATCAATCTCTATTACCAATTTCATTTCGGCAGAATAATATAGCAACCATTAGCGACTTGTTTACCAGCCACTTTTTTTAACCCGCTACAGGGTAAAAGTTTTCCGGACAGACACTAATTAATTGTCTCCCTCCCTTTTTGTGTTTTCCGAGGGTTATGAAAACCTTCCTCTGTAAACGGAAAGCGGTATGTGTTTTGCCAGAAGGTTAAAATGTTTATCGGCAGATAATAGGCTTAAATCGCCTTGAATTGCATTCTGTGCAATAATAAGATCTGGAAGCCCTACACCATTAATCCCATGTCTCAGACAAATGATTTGTATTTTGACGATATCATCCCAATCCACATGAACTGGTTGCTGTTTTATTTCTCTCAGTAATGCAATAAGTTTCTTCTGGTTACGCATATGAAGAGGCGGAATGAGTTCTGCAAGAATTAGCTGATTTGTAATCACAAGGTTCTCTTCAATGAGCATATCGACTACGTTGTCATACCGTGTTCTTCGGAAATATTCAATCCAGATTGAACTGTCAACAAGTACACTCATTTGCGGTCTCTAAGGGCATCAAGGTCAATATCAAAGTTAACTTTACCCTTGAACCTTTTCAATCCCTGGATTCTATTCTTACGGACAAAATCCTCAAGTGCTGTAATAATCACAGATGTCTTTGTCTTCTGATGAGAAAGCTTTATAGCCTCGTTGAGCAGAGGTTCTGGAAGATCGAGAGTAGTCCTCATATGTACCTCCTGTATGCATAATTATTAATCTCTATGCATATATTATATGCTTTTCCCCCACCGATTGTCAATACTTTTCATATATAACAGTGAGTTAAGCAGAAGGGCATGGGAATGACATTTCTGCTTCTACTCAATGTTATCTAGGAGCTTTCGTACTTGCCCACAGGGATAACAGTGAGTTAAGCAGAAGGGCATGGGAATGACATTCAAAACGAGCTGAATTTAACAGTAACTAATTATTTAAACAACTTCTTCAGCTTTTTCTTAGCCTTCTTCTTTACATCCTTGGTTGCCTTTTTAGTCTCTTCCTTTACTTCTACCGGCACCTGTTTCTCAACCGCTTTAACCGCTTCTTTTTTAACTTCCCCGGTAACCTTCTTGACCTCTTGTTTAACCTGTTTTACCGCCTCTTTCTTGACGGTATCAATCTTCTTTTTCAATTCTTTTTTAAAATCCTGTTTGGCTGTTGTTTTTTCCTCTGTCCCGGTTCCTTCATACCGCTTAAATCCGAATTTTTTCGGTTTAGGTGCGGCAGCGTTACCACCGTAATTAATAAACATGCTAACTCTTCCCTCCTTGTCAGGAGTAATGAAGGTTTCATCGAGTTTTTTTGCAGCAGCTTTACCCAACGCCTGACTCACACCGCTTCCCAGTTTTTTGCCAAGAACACCTTCTCCCTGCTTGATAAGCTTGGACGCGCCACCCTTCACTTTATCCTGTACCGCAAGAACTCTTTTTGAAACGTTTTTCGGCAGGCGATCGGTCAGGACAACATCAAGCCCTCCGTCAAATCCAACATTACCACCAACATCCCAGTCACCGGTTGTCCGGGAATTAAGAGAGAAATCATCGAAAAAGACCCGTTCTTCCATTATCCGAGCCAGAAATTTCAGACTACTGAATGTAATATCACCGAAATTGATAAGTTTATCAATGGGCAGTCTGACTTTTTTAGCAAACCCCGCCACCTTGCTGTTGATACCGTTAGTAAAAGCATTGCTTTTAATTTTACCGTCAGCCACTTTTGCATTTATCGTGCCATCAAGATTTCTGGTGGCGTCCTCTGTCGTGGCGCCGTTCGTTTTGAAATTGGTATGTAACGTCAGCGTCCCAAAGAGATTTTTATCCAAATCCTTTAACAGAGGCTGGTCTTCTCCCATCCATATATTTAAATTGGTAATAAAATCGTTTACCTGAATCTTACTGATGTTAAACGTGTTGGCAATTTTTACATTATTAAGATTGCGGGCATCCATGTTCACATTATTCGATAGAGTACCACTGAACATATTGGCACGGGTATTGACTTTCATAACATCATTCACTGAAGAGACCCGGGTATTGAAGTTACTCATCTCGACACCCTGATAGAGAATCCGTTTACAATTGATAGAACCGTTCATGTCAATACCGGGAAGCGGCGCTGCGAGTATTGGTGCAGGGCCACTTGAAACGGGGGCCGGTTCAGCAGCAGCCCGGCTCTCCTGTGCCTTCGGAGCCGCTTTCTTTTCTTTCTTTGTCAGTAAATCATCGGTATTCAGCATGGATGAAACGATGTTAAAATCAAGTTTCGGCCGCGGTGATTTCTTGGTTGAATCCTTAACCACCAAAGCAAGATAATCAGATATTTTCGCCTTAATAGCAATATCTGAAGAACCTATTCCGATTCTCATAGCATTGGCAACATGTTTTGGCGAGAAATTCATCGTACCGTTTACCTTTACCGGCTTCGGCAGATCAGGTGTTTTAGCACGTAGATTCGTCACCGAGATAGTGCCGTCAACCCTTACTTTCATCGGATCAGCCGGATCAACGATACCCTTTGCGGTAATATCCGATTTAATAGTACCGGAAAGTGTTACCCCTTCAGGCAGCGCAACGATATTTTTGAGATCATCAAGATTAATCGTCGCTTGTAACGTTGCATCAACATCCGGCATAGCAAAATTTTTGATAGCGGCCTTTAACAGAACCGGATTTTTTCCTAAATTGAATCCGAAGTCGGAAATAATAAGACTATTCTTCGTAAAGCTTATATTCGCTCGAATATCGCTGATCGGCTCAGGGAGATCAGCGTATTGAATATGACCGTCACCCAGGGTGAATTTCCCTTTAAGATGCGGCACCCCTTTTTCGTCAATTGTCCCTTTCAGTAGCATTGCCAGTTGTATAAATCCCTTTGCCTTCAGTTTACCGACATCGGGGAACATTTCAACGGGAATCTCCGCAAGCAGATCGGCAATTGATATCTTCTCCGTTTTTATTTTCAGGTCAATCGCCGGCTCAGCGTTGAAATTCTTAACCGTTCCGGTACAGGTGATGTAAATCTTCTGCAGAGAAACACGCATGCTGTTAATGACGGCTTCGCCGTCAACAACATTTACCCCAAGGTCATGCGAAAAGGTAAACGACACGCCGGTTAACGGTTTGGGTATTTCTCCTGTTCGAACAGATATGCCTGTTAAAATCAATTCACCGGTAGTTTTCACATCCTTGAGCGCTTTATCAATTGAAAAATCGATCCGGTGATTGATCTCTCCGATGGTAATAAACCGCCCCGCTTTATAATCATGGTAGATTACTTTACCATTTTCTATTGCGAATTTTTCCAATGCCATCGGGATTGGCAATGCCGGCGGGCCGCCCGGTTCCTTCTCCTTTTGCTCTTCTTCCGGCTTATCTTTCTGCTCACCCTCCTTCGGAGCCATAAATGCAAGATCGTCGTAATTAAAAGCACCCATTCTATCGACTTCAACAAGAATTGTCGGTTTTCGGAAAACAATTGCTTTTATCGCAAGTTTTTTCTGCAGTAATGGAAGCACTTTCACCCCTACCAGGAATTCCTC
>JAUVGS010000108.1 GCA_030593665.1 Chitinivibrionales bacterium
AGTTCACGGAAAAAAGCGTGGCGGTAAAACCGATAACGGAAATTGATACCAGGAGCAATACGGAGAGCCCGTCAAGACGAAGATCTATCCCAACGGGCGTTTCCCATCCACCCATATGATAGAGACCGCTCTTTCCTATAACGAAAAGCGACATACCCGTAAGCAGCAGCATGGTACAATTTCCCAGAATATCTGCAACCCATCCGATTTTTTTAGGAATCATGGTAATAATAAATGCAACACCCATGGGAATCGCAATAAAGAGTGGAATTATCGTATTCATAATTTTGCCGGAGACTCTCCTCTATCCTCTTAATTTCCGTATTTCAGTAATATCAAACGTCCCATATCGTTCATACAACCGAATGCACAACCCAACCATGAGCGCAAGCATGCCGAGACTGATCACTATTGATGTTAATACTAATGCCTGGGGGAGCGGGTCAACCGAATGAGCAATAAAATGGGCAAGACTCTCACCATCTTCCAGCCCGGGGTGAACGCCGTCGTGTCTGTATCCCACAAGAATTAAAAAGAGATTAACGCCATATTCCATAATAGTAAGACTGATAACGATTTTAACAATATTTTTCTTTGTCACAACCCCGTAAAGGCCGATGCATATAAGTACGAGACACAGTGAGTAGATCATGTCTTGTCCTCCCCACGCTTAATCATTTTCCTCTTGTTGTCTTTTACCTCAACGTGTATCGAGCTGAACACCGAGAAAACCAGAAAGAGGGACATCGCCACGATAAGCGCAACACCGATGTTGCATAACGGAATTGTTC
The DNA here is from genome assembly GCA_030593665.1 of Chitinivibrionales bacterium. The sequence continues at coordinate 792 of JAUVGS010000108.1, forward strand.
CTGCGCTGAAAAGCCTGAAACGGGCCCCGGATACTGTCGGTATAAAATTCTTTAAAAAGATTCCGGCAACAAGCATGCCACCCAGTCCGGTGACAAGAAAAATCAGGCCGCCGACACTGCCGAGCACGCGTGCCGTGTTTTCGGATAATGTCTTCATCCCCGAACGTTTTCCCTCAGCCAGAATAATCAGTATAAAGGCACAGGCGGCAATAACACCTCCCGCGAAACCGTCGCCGGGGCTGAGATGGCTGTAAAGCGTAATGTAAACGCCGTACAGAAGGATAAATCCCTTCAGTAAACGGGTTACCGTTTTTACAATCAGGCTCATTCCTTCCATAGCATATCCTTTACGTTACTTCGCATCAGAATCTCCATCACCCTTTGATATGTTAATTCGCGCGTTCCTGCGCAGAATTACAAGTGTACCGATAACCGCACAGAAAAGCACCGTTATTTCTCCCAGGGTATCATACGCACGGAAGTCAAGAAGAATCGTGGTAACACTGTTCGCGGACCCGGTTTTTTCAAACCCTTCAGCCACATAGGTGCGTGACGGCGCATCGGCGATTCTATCGAGTACCGATGAGCCGAATGCCGGAAAGTCAACAAACACTTTCAGGCCGACGAGCGCGATGAAAAGAATAAGCGTTACCGTAACCACCATGCCGAAAAACTCACGGCCTCCTGAAATTGCAGTCGTATCACGGCTGATAGTCGCCCGGATTAAAATAATAAGACACAAAATTTCCACAACCATCTGTGTTATAGCAAGGTCCGGAGCTTTTAACTGAAGAAAAGCTATGGAAAGTAGAAATCCCACTGCTCCCACACTGATTATCGCGGATAACAGGTTTTTTGTTTCAACCGCTATTAAGGCGCCGATAATCATTAATATCAGTAGCCCATGTAAAAAAGCACTATCCACTGCTTTTACCCTACCCTTCCCATTAATACCAAAATAACGCCGACAAAACCTGCAATATAATATGTCAAATATACGGGCAGTACCCCGTTATGCGCTTTTCTCAGTATCTCAACGAAATAGAAAACAAATCCGGTTCCCACAACATATATATCAAATACTTTCTTTTCAGCTAATTTGTATATCTGATTCAGAGGTTTGATTTTTTGTATATTCCGGTAAAAATCAACACCGGTGATATCAATATTCCGTTCTTTCCCGACCGGTTCGTCGGAAATGTAAACGGTATCCAATATTTCACCGCCGATGTATGTCTCACACTCACGGGCTTTGCGTACTGTTGTTAAAAAATAGATAACAAAACCAAGAATAACTCCGACCACCAGCATTACCGTTGCAGGACCGCTCCACCAGACACCGACAAAGCTGACTGTATCACCGACTGCAGGCAGGATAAAATGTTTCAGGGGCAGGCGTAAGGCGAATATCCCGAAAATCAGGCATAGTACCGCAAGCGAAACCATGGGGAGCCACATGGTAATTCCAACCTCGCTTATTTTCTTTGCAGCCACTTCCGGTGAAGGCTTACGAAGAAATACCGCATGCAGTATTTTCACAAAACTTGCCAGGGTGAGTGCGGAACCGAGCATTGCCGCGACAAGCCAGATAACCCACAAAGCGCCGCCGCTTTTCCCTGACTCGACAATCCCCTGATATACCATCCATTTTGATGCAAATCCATTGAGCGGAGGAATACCGGAAATCGCGAGTGCTGCCACAATAAATGCAAAGAAGGTCAACGGCATCAATTTCGCCATTCCACCCAGCTTGTCAAGATCGGCAGTTCCACCCTTTTTCTCAATATTTCCCGCGCATAAAAACAGGCACGCTTTATACATCGCATGATTGAGCATATGAAACAGGCCGCCGGCAATACCAATAGGGGTTCCCGTGCCGATTCCCAGTACCATGTATCCCACCTGGCTTACCGCGTGGTAGGAGAGCAGGCGCTTCATATCGTGCTGTACAAGCGCCATCATTACGGCAAAAATAATGGTGCAGGCGCCAATCACCTGCAGAAACATGAGCATGGCGGGATTCATCTCGAATACGTCAAGCGCTACACGCGCAAGCAGGTAAATTCCCAGAAGTTTATCCAGAGACGCAGGGAGAAAGGCCGTTACGGAAACAGGTGCTTTTTCACCGCAATCCGGTACCCAGGTATGAAACGGCATGGCGCCGGCTTTGGCAAAAGCGGCTGACACGATAAAAACAAACGCGACACAGGCAAGTGTCCTGTCAAGCAATATCGGCTGTAAATCCATTGCAGTAGAACCGTTCAGCAGCCGAATAATTCCTATTCCTACTATTAACAGGCAATCCGTACCGCCTATTATCAGAAAACTTTTTTTCGCCGCCGCCGCCGCATCAGGACCGCTGATGCCAATCATGAGGTAGAGCGTGAGGCCAAGAAAGCCCCAGCAACTCAGAAGCAATATAAAATCATTCGCCAAAACAGCGCCGCAGGAGATACCGATAGTCCATAGTAAATAGGTATAATACTCTCGCAGTCTCTCTTTACCAGCCATAGAGCCGATGGAATAGAATGAGATGAACAGGCCGAAGATAGTTATTCCCAGTAGAACAAAGCCGCTTAGCGCATCATTTTTCAAGTGCAGCCATCCACCATAGTCCAAAAGACAGTTTCCCGCCCTGAAAACCCGCCAGATAAAGAAGATAGTAATAAGGGAACCCAGTACCGCGACAGGTGCGAGTAGTTTCTCCGCCTTTTTCGGCAGAAGTAAACAGACACAGCCTGCCAGTATCGGAAATAAAATCGGTACTATCATGGGATGAGTAAGTACATTAGTCATGCATTATACTCCTAAATCCAACTGTGGGCCGGGTGCGCCAACCTCTTGCATCAGTCGTTTTGTTTTTTCCTGTGACAGACGCAGAAAATCCGCTGCTGTAAGGACCTTTTCTCCGGTCCGGCTGTTGACTGCTGCCATACGTTCCGTACAACAATAGCAGGGATCAACCGCAGCAAGGATAATTGTTGCGTCGGCAACCATTTCTCCAATCACGGCTTCACGATCAGTCACGACATTCATAAAACTGGGCGCCCTGACTTTATGGCGCACAGGACGGTTTGTGCCGTCGCTGCGAATATAGTGAAAAACTTCACCCCGCGGCGCTTCATAGATTCCGATGCCATCCCCGGGTTTCACTTCCTTCGGATTTGAATCAAACGGGCCGGTTACTGTTTTTAATTTATCAACGCACTGCTCTATTATTTTTATTGATTCAAACATCTCGAGAATTCGAACTACCACTTTGTCAAACACGTCGCCATTTTCAGTTGTAATCACATTCCAGTCGATAAAACCGTATGCCGCATGGGGGTGATCCCTGCGCACGTCAATGGCAATACCCGATGCACGGGCTGTCGGCCCCAGTGCGCAGTAGTCGATGACCTGTTGTTTCGTGAGGACCCCGACACCTTTTGTCCTGGCATGAATCACCGGATCATCGATCACCGTATCCCTGAAAAGCGCCAGTGGGCCTTTCAGTCCGTCAACCATTTTTATTATAGCGGGTATATCTTCATTTTTAATGTCCCGATGCACGCCCCCGGGTTTCATCATTGCATAATGGTTTCTGTTTCCGGTAATAATCTCACATATATTAAGCACCTCTTCACGATACCGCCACACCCACATCCAGACCGTATTAAATCCAAGGAAGTGACCTGCCAGTCCCAGCCACAGCATATGTGAATGGATACGTTCCAGCTCACCGATTACCGACCGTATATACAACGCACGTTCCGGCACCTCGATATCCCCGGCATCCTCAACCGCCTGAACACACGCCAACGGGTGAGACGTGGAACATATTCCGCATATACGCTCAACAAGAAAGACCGTCTGTTCGTATGTCTTTGATTCGGAGATTTTTTCTATTCCCCGATGGTTATACCCCAGCTCAATATCCAGCCCAACAACCTTCTCCCCTTCAACATGCAGTTTGAAAAATTCAGGCTCTTCCTGCAGGGGATGATATGGGCCAATGGGTATAATTGTTTTCTTTGCCATTATGTACTATTATTCCTTTTTGTCCTCACAAGAGGATAACTATGAGTAGATGCTGAAGGCTATAATCAAACCCTGTCAACGTAACTCATTTTTATACTAAAGCATAACATTGTATAGAAGCAGAATGGTCATTCACAGGCCCTTTTGTTTGACACACTGTTATAATTTCTGCCTTTTTTATAATCTCTACGCAACGGATAGGTGCCTTCCGGCCAATCGTCAAGAAGCAGCAAATGCCGCATATCCGGATGTTTTCTAAAGGTGATACCCAGCAGCTCCCACATTTCCCGCTCTATCCATTCCACTCCGGTACAGATTGAAGCAACAGATTCTATTTCCGGGTTTTCTTTATCTAATTTTGTACTTATTGTTACCAGGTGATTTTCTTTATCAAAAGCCCAGTGATAGAGAATTTCCATAGCCGCAGGCGTGTCGATACCTGATGCTATCTGGAATCTCGCACCAAATTCCTTGAACAGGAGGCTTGTAACGTACGGAATATCTTCAGGCCTGACCTCAATATAGGTACGCCGCGGAGACTTCTCGAAGTACTCCACAATTTTATTTCCCAGTGTCTCTTTTATCTGAGCGAGTGTTTCTTCCCGAGCCATTCTATTTACCTTTTAACTTTGTTATAAGTTTAACAACCGCTGAAATCATTGCTTCCGGTTTTGGCGGACATCCCGGCAGGTACGCGTCTACAGGGATATAATTACCGATAGGAGGATCGATATTATACGAGTCTCTGAAGATTCCGCCGGTACATGCACAGGCGCCGATGGCAATGACGACGACCGGTTTCGGGGCCTGTTCATAGACCCGTTTCGCCCGTATGCATGATTTTTTATTAAACGCACCGCACAGCAGAATAGCATCAGCGTGTCGAATGCTCCCGACAAGCACCATGCCGAACCGTTCAAGGTCATATTTTGGCGTCAGTGCGTCAAGAACCTCAATATCACAGTTATTGCACGGACTTCCCGCCAGATGAAAAACATTCAGTGATTTTGTTAATACACTAACTGCAAAACTCATATCTTACCAACCTATCAGTGCAAAAGCGACAGCCCAGAGTGCAGCCAGGGTCATCGGACCCCAGAAAAATTTTACCGCCTGATCAATGCGAACGCGCGGGGCTGTATTTCGAATAAGAACAATAACAACAATCAATCCGACATATTTTAGTATACCGAGCAGTACCGGTACTACTCCCGTGCCGATGCCGCCGCAAAAGATTGTTACAAGAAACATGGGCGTGGTAAAAAGCATCATAGCGCGAGTCAATTTAAATATCCCCAGCGGCGGCCCTGAATATTCAACATACGCGCCGCCGGCCAGTTCCGTTTCCGCTTCCGGCATGTCAAACGGTACCAGCGTTAATTTTGCCTGCATACAGAGTATTGCCACTATCAGTGCGATAACACCGGAAGGTGCGGTAACCGAAGCGGAACCGGCAAGGATATCACCGAGACGAATACTGTGATTTTGTATTATTGGCACAATACAGACAAGAACGAAAGGCAGTTCATACGACATTACCAGTTTCATTTCCCTGCTGCCGCCCAGCGATGCCAGAGGATTCTGTGACGCAAAGGAACCCAGTATTACGGCCATTGCCGGCATAGTCAAAAGGTAAAGCACAACGATCAAATCACCGACAAATGCCGTATCAGGCGCAATTAACGAGCGCCATATAATTGTTGATGCGGCAACTACCGCAGCAAAGCCCAAAAGAGGTGCGGCAAGGAAAAGGGCTTTTGATCCGTCTGCCGGTACACAGGTCTCCTTTATCATGTATTTTAACACATCGTAAAACGGCTGTAGAAACGGCGGGCCCACACGCATCTGAACCCTTGCAGTGACTTTTCTATCAATCCACGAGGTTATAAGTCCGCCCACTGCGGTAAAAAGTAAACCGGGAAAAATAATAAACTGTATAATCAGCATGAGATAATTCATCTATGTGTCCTTCTTCTCCCATTTCGGTGCGTGAACCACTAAATTCTCATTAACTATATAGATATTATCTTTTTCAGACTCCTCAACATCTTTGTATTCAATGGCGCCTTTTTCGCATGATGCTATACAGGAAGGATCTCCTGCTGCTGTCCTGTTCAGGCAATAATCGCACCGGACAGCATAGAAGGGAACCAGTTCCGGATAAATCGTACCGAATGGACAGGCATGGCTGCAACTTTTACAACTTACACACCGCAAGTTGTATCGTTTCAGTATTCCGTTTTCCTGGCGCTCAAGCGCCTCGAATTTGCAG
>JAUVGS010000444.1 GCA_030593665.1 Chitinivibrionales bacterium
TCTGCGGTAACACGTCTAAAGGACCTTGGTATTCAGGGTTTCCTTATTGCATCCTCACTCCTGGCGGTTATTGCACAACGTCTGGTGAGAGTACTGTGTCCATACTGCAAAGTTAAAAGGAATGTATCGGATGAATTGATATCACGATGGAAGAAGACTGTTGGTGATATCCGGTTTACCGAGGCGTATTTCCCTGTCGGTTGTGAAACGTGCGGTAACAGTGGATTCCTGGGCAGGAAAGGTATCTTTGAAATGATTCCGGTTACTGACGAGGTGCGCGGTATGATCACTGAGAATGCATCAGAGACGCAGTTGAAGAATTTGCTGCGCAAGCATGGTATGCGGTCAATGGTCCAGAGTGGCGTTGAGAAAATAGCGCAGGGTATCACGACGCCGGAAGAGGTACTCAGGGTTGTCCTGGTTGATGAAGTTATTGAGTAGTTGCCCCTATTGGAGGATAGAGGGAAGAAGGTAAATTTGTTTACTATATTATATGGAGAAAATAATGGTTCGTAAAAAGATGCTTATTGCTTTATTGTTCTGTTTCATAGGTTCCTCAACGCTTCCGGTTACTGCGCAGCCGGGTCCAGGGCCAGAGCGTGAACAGACAATGTCGCTTGATGTCAAGGAGACGGATATTCGTGACGTCATTCGAATGATATCCAAGGGGTATGGACTGAATATCATTCTCGATAAAGAAGTAACCGGGACGGTAACGTTGCATTTGACAGACGTTCCTATTATAGAAGGACTTAATACCCTTGCCGAATCAAACGGCTGGGAGCTGGCTAAAGAGGGGAGTGTCTATCGTATCCGTAAACCTGTGGCCAAGAAGAAATCGTTAATCAGATACAGCCGCGGGACCCTGACCGTGGATGTCCAGAACGTACCGGTACTTGATTTTCTGAAAGAGGTCAGTTCCAAAGCAGCCGTCAGCATTGTCCCTGATAGTAAAATTTACGGGAAGGTTTCCGGGAAACTGTACCATGTACCGCTTGATGACGGTATAAAAGCAATCCTCGAAGGAAACGGATTTAAAGTGCGCAAGCGAAGGAATATATACCAGATAACTCAGGAGGAGCGAGGGACAAGTACGACAACGGGACGGATGCCGTCTCGCAGACCGTCGCGGACAGGTAAAGGTTCTTTTCATGTCGAATGTTCGAACGGATACATTACTCTTGATGTACTCAACGGCAATCTGGAAGATGTCATTCATGCAATTTCCGAACAGTGTGAGGTTGAGATTGTTATTTATGGTAATCTGTCTGGTGAGGTCAATGCAAAGCTTAATGATGTGCCGCTGACTAAAACTCTCGCACTGCTGCTTGGTGGCACGAAGTTTACCTTTGTACAACGGGAAAATATTATTCTCATTGGCGACCGTAATACGGCTACTCCTTCCGGCAAGACACTTTCTAAATCCGAGATGATTCATCTCAATCATATCAAAGCTGATGAAGTGCCGAAAATACTGCCGAAAAATATTCCGGCGAATAATGTTAAAATTATCAAGGAGCAGAATGCTCTGCTCGTATCCGGAACATCGGAAGATATTGTTAAAATAAGAGAGTTTTTAGAAACGGTTGATGTGCCGACGCCGCAGATTGTTATTGATGTCGTTGTTGTTGAGTATACCAGGGATGTTGAAAAAGATTTTGGATTTGAGTTTTCAGCGAATAAGATGGGCAGCGATGGAAAGTTTGAAACAGGGAGTAATTCCTGGAGTTTCCCTGAATTGCAGATTAACAGAAAAGGTGCAGAGGCAAAATATTTATTGGAACAGGTTTTTGGTAAAAGTGGTTTTGTTACCAAATTACCCGATAACTTTCATATGGCCCTTAGTTTACTTGAGTCACAACAAAAAGCAAAAGTACTTGCACAGCCTTCAATTACCGTACTGAATGGTAATAAAGCAAAAATAGATGTAGGTCAGACGCAATATTTTAAAATCGAGGGAGGCACTGAGAATAATCCTACAACAAATTTTCGCCCGATTAATTTCGGTATAGCTCTCAATATCACGCCATGGATATCGAAGAGCGGGCAGATTACCGCTGAAATAAACCCGGAAATTTCAAATTCAATGGGTTTTAACGAGGACGGGTATCCCAATCTTTTCCGCAGGTCAGTGAGTACAACTGTCCGTATTGACAATGGAAAAACTCTTATCTTAGGCGGATTGCTGAGGTCTGATGAACAGGTAAGCCATAAAAAAGTGCCAATCCTCGGTGATATCCCAATTTTAGGATACCTGTTTAAATCAACCAGGAAGATAAAAATACAGACTAACCTGGTTATCTATATTACGCCGCATATTATCGATAAGGATAGTTATGTTGATTTGGAGAAAGAGTTGGATCAATTTGATATCAATGAACGAAGAGGTATTTTCAAGCGAAAGATAATAAAGAATGAAGAAAAAACCAGAGCGAAATCACGAACTGTTAAAGCGGAAGATGGCGAGCTGGTAAGCGAAGAAGGAGATGAAGCCGGCACAAAACAGGCAGTACAGGATGTTGACCAAGAGAAATCAAGGCGTACAAAGAATTCCGATTCTTTGATAGAAGATCCAAATGGAAAATCGAGGAGAGGGCGGTTTGAGAAAATGGAACGATCACGGAAACCGCGTATTAACCAAACCGATACTACCAAAAACGAGGAACCTCAACAAGAATTCCAAGGTCAGAGTTTACCGGAAGATGAAGCTGATGAAGAACAAATGG
>JAUVGS010000507.1 GCA_030593665.1 Chitinivibrionales bacterium
ATATCCAGGACATGGGATGAAAACCTTGACCGGCGTATCGAAAAGAGTGGGCGGCTAAAAATGCATGGGTATATCAACCGATTCAACTCCAGGCAGGTCGATTTCTGAAATTTCATCAAGAGGACCAAATGAGGGGGGCACAGGTTCTAAACTGTTATAAACAATCATGGCGCCTTCAAGCTCGCCGCTGTTCACCTGGATACCTGTATCATAAGCTCCGCCAAGAGCGGGATCTGCGGGATCAACAGGACCGGTATCTGGCAAATTGGTCTGAGCTTCATCATGCTCTGACTCAGATTCAACATTAAAATCATAACTCGCCTGGTTCATCGAGTTGCCGTAAGAGTCATAGGTATCAATTTTAATATTGACGTTTGAATCAAATTCAAAATTTCCATAAGTATCCTGGGAACGGTCATAAACAGCCCAAAGCAGTGTGACCTGGGAATTGTCGTCATTGGTCAGTTTCACTACCCGCATTGTATTGGAGCTTAGGTTTCGATTATAAATCCGGTCACCGTCATCTATGATAAAAGTGATGCTGTTTTGATTTATATTAATTCCATTGGCAGAATCTATAAGTACGGCAAATGAAGAATTGTTTGGTACAAGCCAGTTATCAATAATTCCGGAATTATGATGAGGCAGTGTCTCTATTATTTCAAATGGTATTGAAGCCCCGTCACCTGGATCTGTACCGCTTTGATACTCCTGGTAATTGGTATAGCCGTCGCCGTCCGAGTCATGGCTTCTGTCATCAAGAGCCGGGTTTAATCCATTATCAATTTCCCAGTCATCAGCCATGTCATCGTTGTCATTGTCGTTGATCCTGATGGAACTTGGGTTTACCGCATTACCACTGGAATCTGTAATATTGCTTACAGTCAATGTTAAAACAGTGTTGTGCGAAATGGAGGCCATGGAAAGACGATATGTACTTCCGCTTATATTGTTTATATCATCGGATCCGCCGGTGGTGATAAAGTTAAGGAAAGGGCTGAAGCTGTAGTTTGCTTCAACGGTTGCATTTTGCATATTCGGTTTGTTGAAAGTGATAGTTATGGTATTATTATCAAAATCAATAGCGGGAAACTCCACCATTGATGGAGGATATGACTGGACTGTGCTAAAAGTATATTCGGCAGATGGATTTGTGCTATTTGGAATCTGGTCAGGGCCGTTACCACAGGCATCTGTGGAGCCTGCACGAAAGTAATATACAGTATTTGCTGAAAGCCCTGTTAGTGTCACACTATGATTTGATGTCATATTGTCACTATTTTGACTTGATGGGTAATTTCCCCAACTGCTGCCGGAAGTATCATACTGGATCAGGCTGGTACCCGGCTCGTCTGTTGTCCATTCAATAACTGCTGTGCTTTCAGTTATATTTGTTACCGTGGGGGTTGAACTGACGGAAGGTGCGGAAATATCGAGTGTTCCGTTAACGCTATTTGAAGTCACCGTATTTATTTTTGCATTTAAGATTACAGCCCCTTCACTTACGGATGTGAAATTAACGTCCGCTGACCAGCTTCCATCCGCATTTGCTGTAGCCGTTCCTACCAGTGTGGCACCCGAATAGATTTCTACACTAGCTCCGCCGGCTCCCCGTCCTGACACGCTAAATGACGTATGGTCGGCATAGTTGACGCAGAAACCGTTTTGAGGCGAAGAAATATAAAAGGTTGATACCTCATTGGAATAACCGCTTTCGTTGTCTTCGGTATCATATGCGGTAAGGGCAAGGAAATATATGTGGCCGGCGTCTAATTCGGTAATTGTGAATTCAGGATTGTTTGGATCGCTAAGGCTGTTTAATGGTATATCTACCGGTGAAGGTCCTTGATGAGCTCCAGTACCGTCGTAAGGAGAGCCGGATGAATCTGCTTTGTAATATAGTTTATAACCTGCAAGGTCACTCTCGGTATTTTCGTCCCATCGGAGTGTAACATCAGCAGCAAAGCATAAAGTCTGAAAACTAAGGAAGAATAAGAATGAAAATAAGATGACTTTACAACCGGATAAGTTGTGTATGGCTTTTCGCATGGTTTTTCCTCTTTAAAAAAAGTTACTTCATTAAGGTCTTCGAGCGCGTTATTAGGTAACTGCAAATAATATACCAGAGGGCAAAATGTTTTTTTTAAACCAGTAATAACAATTTGTTATGTCGTTTATGGAAGAGAAC
>JAUVGS010000097.1 GCA_030593665.1 Chitinivibrionales bacterium
CCCGCATCTGGGCAGATATACCATGATTACCGGTTGTGCATTTATGGAAATTGATACTAAACCGGTTCTTGCTGTTGAATTACGGGATACACGGTCGGACTTTGAAGGTGTCACTGTTGTTGTCGCGGAAGTGAGGCTGGAAGGTAATCCGCTGTCACTGGGATTTATCGTGAACAGGGTTGAAGATTTTTATTATATGATGGAACAGGGCAATTATAAATAATCAAACACAGGGACAGGTCATCGAACTGTTTGAAAGTAAAGGTGTTTTAATATGAATACCATGTTTTTATCAGTAAACAGGAACGGGAATACGCCTTTTAGGTTTAAGTTTACCTTGAATGGCAAGGTCCATCTTTTCTGCCGCTTTTCCCGGAATCCAGATTTCTCCGCATTGTTCACAGGACAGAACAGAAATATTTTCAAAGAGATAAAGATGATCATTTACAAGTCTGTCAATAGTTGTCTTTTTTATCCGCAGTTTGCCGCTGCAAATCGGGCAGAGAGAATCTTTCATGGCTTTTTTTCCCTTCTCGTTTCAGGATCCAGCCATTTGGCGGGATCAAGCCAGTGGACGGTTATAATATGAATAAGTTCGCCTACGGCACAAAGTACATAAAGAGGAGTCGCTTCACGAACATACCCGAGAACAAGGCAGCTTGGGTACGGAGTATCCTTTGGATATGTTTTAATAATTTTACCCTTGCTGACAACTTCCCTGATTTCAGTAAGCGATATATTTCTGCTGTCGCATCTTCGTTGTGCATGTTTTGTAATACGATATTCACCATTAACACACTTGTTCCGAATGTCCTTAATTTTAAATATCATTCACTAAATTTACAATATAATGGACATAGAATCAATAGAATTATTTTTTTGCTGAATGTGGAAATGTCCCATGAGGAATTTTGGATTTTAGATACTTCGGCTTCGCTCAGCATAAGTTTGTGATTTTAGATTTGAAATTTGAAAATTATCATTAGATAAAGAACGCGCCGAAAATTTAAACTATTAACTTTTAACCCCAATCCAAAGGAGGTGTGTTGTATGGCACAATCGACAGAAACAATCGACCGGAGGGAGGAAGCAACCGAGGTCGGTGAACAGCTTGCAGGTAAATACCTGACATTCAAGCTGGCAGACGAAGAGTATGGGCTTGAGATTCTCAAAGTCCAGGAAATAATTCAGATGCAGGAGGTGACCAGCGTCCCGAAAACGCCGGACTTTGTCCGCGGGGTCATAAACCTGCGCGGTAAAGTAATTCCGGTTGTCGAGCTGAAAAAGAAGTTCGGTATGGATTCCAGCGAAGATACGGACAAAACCTGTATTATTGTTGTCCAGATCGGTGAAGGAGATACTACGATGACAGTTGGTGTTATTATCGATGCGGTTTCTGAAGTTCTTGATATCGGTTCAAACAATATTCAGGAAACACCGTCATTCGGCAGCGATGTTAATACCGATTTTATTCTCGGTATCGGAAAGATTGGTGATAACGTTAAAATGCTGCTTGATATCGATAAAGTTTTATCCAGTGCGGATGTCGCGGTTTTAAAAGCGTCATAATGTTTGAATAAATTAAAAACACTTTAAAAGAACAATTTATAATTTTTAGGAGGTTTGATATGCCAACTAACGGCAAAAATGGGAAGAACCAGAATGCAGGTGGAAACGGCGGAAAAGTCCAACACCTGGAAATGATACTCGACGCCATTGCTGCGCCGATGTTTGTAACTGACAAGGACCTTATTGTTACAAGAGTCAATGACGCTGCGCTTGGCGCCATGGGTTACAGTCGTGAAGAAGTCGTCGGTAAAATGACATGTGCTGATTTTTGCAAAACACAGCTCTGCGGAACCAAAGACTGTACTATTAAAAATTGTATGAAAACAGGAGAGCCTATTGTCGGAGAAACAGTAGCGGAAACACGTGACGGTCATAAGTTCCCCGTGTCAGCCACCTGCTCTGCAATGTTTGACAAAGAGGGCAATGCTGTCGGCGGTATGGAAGTGGTAATCGACCGCACCGAGGCGGTGAAAGCGCAGGAGCATGTTGAAAATGTGCTTCGTACCATAGCAGCTCCTATGTTTGTAACGGATGAGAATCTTGTCATTCGGTCCATAAACCCGGCAGCATTAGAGGTTGCGGGATACAGGGAGGAAGAGGTTATCGGAAAAATGACCTGTGCCGACTTTGCCAAAACCCCTCTTTGCGGAACCGGTAACTGTACGATCAAAACCTGCATGAGGACAAAAGAGCCGGTTTTCGGAGAAACTGAAATGGAGACCCGTAATGGTAAAAAGATTCCAATTGCGGCAGCGTGTTCGGCCCTGTTCGACAAAGAGGGAAAATGCATTGGCGGTATGGAGGTAATAATCGATCGTACCGAGGCTGCAGAGGCTGCTTTCAGAATGGACAACATCCTTAAAAGTGTTGCCGCTCCAATGTTTGTTACAAACAAGGAGCTGGTTGTTGAAACAATAAATGATCCGGCACTGCAAGCTATGGGTTATTCCCGTGAAGAGGTAGTCGGCAAGATGACCTGTGCGGACTTATGTAAAACTCCGCTCTGTGGTACAAATAATTGTACTATTAAGACCTGCATGCGCACTAAAGAGCCGGTTTTCGGAGAAACTATTGCGGAGACTCGTAACGGGCAGAAAGTCCCTGTACAGGCAGCCTGTTCCGCATTATTTGATAAGGATGGAGTTCCGTATGGCGGTATGGAAGTACTAACAGACCAGACCGAACAGAAAGAGACGCTTGGAATTGTGGCAAAACTCATAGAATATACGAATCAGGGCAAGCTCGATGAAAGGGCTGATCTTGGTGATTCAAAGGGTGACTACAGGAAGCTTCGTGACGGCATTAACAATATGCTTGAAGCAATCGTGAATCCTATTAATGAGGCGGCGGAAGTTCTCCTGGCTGCGGCAAATAAGTCTCTTAAAGAGAGGGTAAAAGGAGAATACCAGGGCCAGTTTGCCGAATTGAAGGATAATATTAATGCAGCGGTCAATAACCTTGACGAGGCGCTTCAGCAGGTAGCGGATGGTTCTGAGCAGGTCGGCTCTGCAAGCCAGCAGATAGCATCCGGCAGCCAGGCTCTTGCCCAGGGCGCGAATGAGCAGGCAAGTTCCCTTGAGGAAATCTCCAGCAGTCTTGAAGAGATGGCTTCAATGACAAAACAGAACTCGGAAAATGCCGGTCAGGCACGAAACCTGGCAGGTGACGCGAATAAGAATGCAGAGGCCGGCGGAGAATCAATGACAAAAATGGACGAGGCAATGAATAAGATCAAGGAGTCTTCCAACCAGACCGCGAAGATTGTTAAAACCATTGATGAAATCGCCATGCAGACCAACTTGCTCGCACTCAATGCCGCTGTTGAAGCTGCCCGTGCAGGCGAGGCAGGCAGGGGATTTGCCGTTGTTGCCGAAGAGGTCCGTAATCTTGCCCAGCGCTCTGCGGAGGCCGCGAAAAATACCGCTGATATGATCCAGGAGTCTGTTGTAAATGCCGACGGCGGTGTGCGTATTGCTGGGGAAGTCGGTAAGTCACTCTAAGCAATACAGGAAGGCAGTAAAAAAGTAAACGACCTGATTGCCGAGATCGCTGCCGCTTCTGATGAACAGTCCAAGGGTATTGAACAGGTGAATGATGCGGTCGCGCAGATGGATAAGGTAACCCAGGAGAATGCTTCCACCTCTGAAGAGGCTGCCAGTAATGCGGAAGAGCTCAGCTCGCAGGCAGAGGAGTTGCAGGGAATGGTTGCCCAGTTTGAGCTGTCAAATGCAGGCGGAAATGGAACAAGGAAGCAGGCGATAGCCGCTCCTATGGCTCAGCATGTTTTGCCTCCCCCGATACGCAATGCAGGAAATGGCGGGAAAAAACAGTTTGGCGGACATGCGAAAACCATTAATCAAACTGCTAAGGTCAAGGCGGAAGAGGTAATTCCAATGGGTGATGAGGCGCTGAAGGAGTTTTAATTCTGCAGCTTATCTGTTTCATTGAGGAGGGAATTGTATTTCCCTCCTCTATAGTTACTTATAAATATTTATAGAAGGACAATCAATGCAAAATCTTGTTGAAAAAGTTGTTGAAACGGTAAAAAAAAGGAACATGGTTCCAGATTTGCCGGAAAAGGACTATCTCCCTGTTCCATGGATAAACAAAGTAGAGCTTTACCTGACATTTTATGGAAATGACAGATGCGAACACTGCGTGACATGTTCAGGTCCGCATCGAAAAGAGACTTTAAGTCCTGAGAATGCAAAAAATATCATTCAAAATATTGCTCAGTATTCAATTCTGAAAAAGTTAAGGGATTCGTTTGGCGAAGGGGAGTATCACTTTGACAGGCTTGGAAAATGCAGGATATTGGAAGCGAAGCGAAAACCTCCAAAGAAATTAACAAATTCCTTAAAAACCGATTATGCGGACTGTCTTATGGGAAAAGGATATACATCGAAGTGGGTTGGTAAATATTCAACCATTGATCTTAATTTCGGCCGCCCGTCAATACGGCTGAGCGGCGGAGAATTTTCCATGTGGCCGCATTCGCTTAATGGAAAGGTATTATCTCAGGAAGAACGGCTGTGTTATCAGCAAGAGCTGTTGGAATATATAAGAAAGACATTGCCGGAATATGACATATGGATATTAACAAACGCCAGGTTTGCCGCCAGCAGAAAGAAGGCGGAAAACTTTATCACCCATTGGGCAGGGGAGTCTGGCAATTCTATAACCGGTGGAGCTAAAACCAGGATTTGTATTTCTGTGGATGTGTTTCACCGGCCGCCTCCACAAAGTACCGTGGAGGAAATGCTGAAAAGAATATGGTCTGCAGCGCGGAAATATGGTCTGGGTGCGCCTTTTCTGTACGGGGTTACCAGCAGTAAAATCGGGCTTGTAGGCAGGGCGTTACAGAACTTCAAATGCGGAAAAATAAAGAACGACGAGATATGCAATGTTTCTCGAAGCTCTTTCAATGAAACGGAAAGCATAATTGCCGATCCTATAGACCTGATAGCAACCGGGGGATGTGACGAGTTGAAAGGTTTTTTTATTAAAACAGGACAGGGCATTATTCTTGTAAATAATATTGTCATTTTACCCTCCGGGCATCTTGCATACTGCTGTGTCTGTGTCGGTAACTACGGGAATTTTTTGAATGATCCAAAAGGGTCCCTTAAGAAAATGGTTTCTGATCCTGTTTCTGTAATGCTTCGGCGGGCTGAAACGGCAAGGAAGCTATTGGATATCGCGGTAGAGCTCGATTCGTCAATCAAAGTCATGGGAACCGGTGGATATACAAATGCAACCGGGTCTACGTGCTATCAGATGTTAAGCGGGAAGAGAGTGTTTGGCAATTAGCAATGAGCAAAGGGATGGAACGAAAGAATTGTGTGGCATGCATTTTAATGCATGAAAGCAGAAGTTAACGCAATAAAAGACGAGATGCGAAGAGCAAGGGAAGGTATGTCGTTGTTTATAGAAAATTGGTAGGTGAACTTTATAGCCGGAATTATTCAACCGCCACTAAGACACGAAGACACTAAGTATCTATAGGGTAAAGGATAATAAAAATTCAGAGAATTGCTTACAACTAAAATAGGTTTTACACGGTCTTTTTCCTTTTTTCCTTATTCTTCGTGACTTAGGGTCTTTGTGGCGAAGTTTATGAATTAATCGGGATAGAATGGTCAAATAGCGATGAATGCACAGATGTATTCACAAATAGACAAAAGAACATTTAACAGCTTCTGCAAACTTGTTTATGAAAAGTGCGGCATTAAACTGGGTGAGAAAAAAGAAGCTCTGGTAGCTGCCCGTGTTGCAAAGCGTATGAGGGCTCTTGATATAGATTCTCATAAAAAATATTTAAATTTTTTAAATGCCGATGAAACCGGCGATGAGCTGATACGGTTTCTGGATGTCATCTCAACAAATGTTACCAGTTTTTACCGGGAACCCGAGCATTTTAACATTATGGAAAGAATAATTAAACAGTGGTTGAAAAACGGCAGGAGTAAGTTCCGGATATGGTGCGCAGCAGCATCCAGCGGAGAGGAACCATATACCATTGCTATGACAATGCTTGAATCAACAAAGAATTATAATTGTGACATAAAGATACTTGCGACGGATATTTCAACAAAAATTCTTGGCATGGCAAAAGAAGGGATTTACAAAAATGAAAAAACAAAGGGCATTCCTGCAAATTTACGCACGGCATATTTCTCAACCACGCAGAATACGGGAAACGTGAACAGTTATACGGTGAAACCGTCATTAAAGAAGGTTATCAGCTTCGCGCGGC
Source organism: Chitinivibrionales bacterium (assembly GCA_030593665.1). The sequence goes on from JAUVGS010000097.1 coordinate 6,326, forward strand.
TCAACCTTTCAGTTACGCCGTTTCCAATGAAAGGACCTTTTGATATGATATTCGTAAGGAATGTGATGATATATTTCGATAATACAGTAAGAAGCCGGTTACTTGAAGATGTTTACAGGCTTTTAGGGAATGGTGGATTTCTGTTCGTGGGACATGCCGAGAGTTTGACAGGGTCGCTCCATAACGGACTTAAAAAGTACTCGAATTCGGTGTATGTTAAAGGTTGAGTTGAGGAGTTGAAAAATCGTAGAAAATCAATATGGTGGATGTAAAATCAATAGAATTATCTGTCATCAGGGATACCGGTCATGTATAAAGAACAACACAAAGAATTTAATGATTTACTTGACATAATTCACTTTACAGAGAGTGTGTCTGCAAAGATGTATAGCCGTCATAAAGAGGATGAGATATTCGCGATGGTGAAAGAGGAATTTAAAAAATCAAAAAACTATCGAACGGTAATTTTGAAATTATCCGATGACGCCTCTCTGTTACATATTGTTGCATCATCTTTATCATCAAAGAAAATGAGTGAAGCTGAGAAAATAGGCAAATTCAGTATACATACTTTTAGTGTAAAATTGAGCAAATCAAAGATCCTCAGACGGGTCATACACGACAAAGAGACATTTCGATTTAATATAAAAGAACTTGTCGGTGAATTGTTTAACGGGACGCTGGTCAATCTGATCTGGAAGGTGTCCGGATTAAAAGACAGCAGTGGTATTCTTACCCCATTAATAAAGCGGGGAAAAGTAACCGGCGCCTTCAGTATAAGCAGTCCGGCGCTTGCCGAACATTTCATCCCGACGGTAAAAAACTTTGCCCGGCATATCTCGACCGCATTGGAACTGGCTGATAATTACAGAGTAAGAAAGGATACGGAAACTACACTAAACCAGTCAAAAGAAGAGGCTGAAGACGCTTACCGGCAACTGGAAAATGCTATACGGCATGCAAATCATATGGCGGTGCAGGCGGAGACTGCCAATATTGCCAAAAGTCAATTTTTGGCCAATATGAGCCATGAAATCCGTACACCCCTAAACGGTATTGTCGGCATGGGTGAATTGCTGCT
>JAUVGS010000037.1 GCA_030593665.1 Chitinivibrionales bacterium
CTATCATTTGGTGAAATCTCTTTTGAGTCACTTCAATAGTATCCATCCAGAAATCTCTTGTTAACACAACATCATGTACAGGACTTGAATTAGCGCGGTACACGTCTCCCATATCAAAAGTGTCCCCTTTTGCCGGAATAAACCTCATTCCCTCAGGCCCGTCGGTCTGTTCTGTAATAATGAAGTCCGCAGTATCTTTCACGGCATCTTGAGTCCATTTATCTTCAGCCATAATTTTTATGGCTTTTACTGAAACATCATTCCATGCCCGCTGCCATATAAAGGTATCATTAACAATTTGAACATTAGTGCCTGTCAGGAGTGTGAATTCGAGAGTATGATTTGTACCGGTTACATTTGTAATAAGTGGTTTGAGTGCTATGCGTTTTATCTCGTTACGATAGCTCTGGTATGTTGTCTGTCCTGTCCACTCCAGTTTGTTAACTGTATAAAATGATCGAACAGGGGATTCGCCGCTTTTTGCCGGAAAACCTACGGATTCGGCTGCCTTTATTTTCCAGAAATAATTTTTTCCCGGTTGAAGATTGCCTGGCTGAAAGCCGGTTGCGGTAAGATTGGAAGCAATAATATCAGCATCGCTTAATGATGCGGAAGCGCCAAGATAAATTGTGTATGTTACCGGATCATTTTCAGCGTCATTAACCGAATACTGCAAAGTACTGCTTAGTGCGATTTTTGATGCCCCATCCTGCGGAGACGTCAGAAACACTGTGGGAGCCTCATTAAATGTTGTAAAAGATGTTATGGTACCGGTGGCACTATCCTCCGGAAATGCAGCTGAATAGGCACGTACTTTCCAGTAGTATCGCCTGTTTCCTGTTAATGGAACGGGTATTGAAACTGTTTTATCGGTTCCTGCATCTATTTCATTTGTCATCGCAGTGCTGGAATTGCCATAGAAAACTTTAAAGGTTACCTCATCCTCATCCGGATCATTGCCGCCGCTCCATTCAAATACCGGGCTAAGCCCAATATCACTTGCTCCATTTCCCGGAGCAACAATACTTATTGTGCTTATCTTGGTATTATAGTGAGTGTTATTACGGTAGAGCCTGTATTATGATTTGTTGATCCGTCAGTAGAGTAGAAAATGAGTGTTCTGCTGCCATAGCCGTTACCCAGATCAATGGAGCACTCATAAAGGTTGGCGCTAATGTATAACAGTTCTCCGGCAAAAGTTCCATCGAGTGTATAGTAAGCGGAATCCACACCATTATCATCGGTAATATTGAATTGGATAGTATGCTGCTGGGCACCGATTACCCGTTCCCCATGAACCGGTCCGCCCTGCTGGCTCATTGCCGGCGGTTCCTGATCCGTTAACGTCGGATCATATTTGATACGTACCGGTAAGGATAGGTTATTTCCTACGGTATCGGTAGATGTTACAGTTATCACATTGTAAATATCAGCGGTTAATTCGGTTATATCTGCGTAGAAAGAGAATCATTCGACTGTGCTGTGGTAAATGAGTTGGTTCCCATTTGAAAGGCCACACTTTTTACTGTGTAATTATCAGTGGAGAATACTTCAATCCGTTTTGAACTGCTCCCAATAGTTGCGCTGTCCAGAGCAGGATTGACCAGTCGCAATGAAGGAGCCTGGTTGTCATAGACAAGATTTACAATAAGCGAATCAAGGTTATTGTTTGTCGCGTTGTCCTGTGCTTTAACAACGACACTATTTTCTCCCGGAGTTATTGTTACCGTATGTGTATAATTACCCCTTGACGGTTGAACCGTATCACCCGCAATTATCACCCAGGCAATAGTACTGAGATCGTTTACCTCAACATCAAAGTCAACGGCGGAATCTTTATGATAACTTCCCTGCGAGGGAGCGTTGAGAGTTATTACCGGTGGTGTTGTATCCAGCCAGGTCGAGTCATAGTAGAAAGTTGCTGCCAAAGTGTCAACGTTTGCGTTGGGGCAGTCATCAACCGCTATCGCAGTTACTGTATTCCTGCCTGGTGACAATGTTATGCTGTCTGTATAAATACTATCCGGAGAGACGACTGCTTTGCCATTAATAGCCATTGAGGAGATGCCGCTCTCATCGTATGCACGAAACCGTATTTCGATGTCCGGTTGTGCTGACGTAGAGCTGTCTTTTGGAAAAAGAAGTGAGAGTACCGGTGGAATAGTATCTTCAACCGTTTCTAAGAGAAATATGGTTATTTTCACCGTATCGGAGTTGGCGTTTGAACTGGCATCGATAGCGATTATCGCAATTTCATTCGTGTCGTTCAACAAAATTAATGTGTCAACGTAGAGACTATCTTTTAACGTCACGGTGCAATCGTTTACCGTAACCTGCGCAATACCGCTGATATCAGTGACGGTAAATAAAACAGGCATAATTGAATCGGAAACCGTTGAACTGTCGGCTGGAGAAATCAGAGTAATCACCTGCGGTATTGAGTCAACGGTAGTCTGCGTATAAAAACAGGTAAGTGACAGCGTATCTTTGTTTTCATGAACGCTGCTGTCAACAGCGACGATAGTCACAAAAACGGTATCTGCCGCTAAAGTTATTGTGTCAATGTAGATACTGTCCGGGGAGGTAACCGAAGCTCCATTTACCGTTACGGCTGTTATTCCGCTCAGGTCGGTAACTATAAATGCTATCGGTAGTGTGGCTGTGATGTATCGCGACCGTGTTCATTCGCAGCAATACACCAGTAAACGCCGTTATCTGCCAGTGAGAGGGAACTGAAAAGTAAAGAGTCATTACCCGCTCCGTTAACAGGAGAACCATTCTTGTCCCACTTATAGGTAATCGGTTCATCTCCTTCATCAAGGAGAATGTACAGAATGAATAAAGAGTCTTCCGTCTGAGCGCCAACACTGTTTACCATATTACCAGTGATTTTAGGAGCATATTTAAATTCCGGTTTTGATGGTGAGCCGCAGTAGAGCAGGATTAAAGAAATTGATACAACAGTGATGGATACGAAACGGAAAAGTGATTTTGTGTTCATTTACAATTCCATTTACAGGGTTTTATTTGACTATCTGTATCAAGGTTAAAATATTTTTCACACCCTCGCAAAACAAAATATATATGAAATTTAAATGGAGACTTTACGTACGTTATTGTCGTATCGTTATCATAGACCGTAAAATGAGCCGAATCGCAGATAACCGGGCATAATAATACGCGTATACCGGTCAAAACGAAGTATTGAACCTGCTTCTATCGTCATGGTCTTTCCTGCGGGGACTATAACCGTCTCCGTTGCATGATAATCCCGGCGCTCGTATTCGCCGTGCTGGGGGCCGGTGAGGGGGAGGGCGTAAATAAAAAAAAGGGTAAAAGAGAAAAAGAAACCTGGGTAGTAGTATTATTTTAATTTTCAGCATAATTGATTTTTAGTATTGGTTTACGGTATGTTCAATAAAACAGAATACATAATGTATACACCTATATATACAAATTCAGTTTTAATAATCTCTCTTGCTGTTGTTTACATCGAAAAACTGTTTTCATTTCATCACTTAATCTATCCTGGAAGTAGCAGGATGGAACCTAAGCACCGAAGATATGGTGTCAATAATCTTCTTTTATTCTTAGTCTCCAGGCTGAATCTCGAAATGTATAATATTTTCTACAACTCGGCCATCGCTAAAATGGGCAATGATTCTGTAGTATACATTCGATATTCCAAGTGAATATGTTGCATACATCTTCTTTCCTTTGCCATTAACATATTCTTCGGCAATACGTTGGTCATTTTCCGTAGTCCGGGGGAATATTGGATCTCGTTTTCTCATTGATGATGTGCGATAATTTCCTTCTACAAGTTGTTTCAAGGTTTTCCAATCTGTACATGACTCGCTGATATTTTCGAGTCTGTAAACCCCACCTGAACCATCATTGTTAAAGAACAGTGTAGAGCAGTATCTCTCTAAAATGGCAATACTGTCAACTTTACATTCAACAAGTTGCAAAAGCTTGGAGTGGATGTCCGCATCGATACCAGCCATTCCGAGCGTGAACTTAATTGTGTCGAGTTTTGCGATAGAGTCTTTTTTCAGTATCGGCGTTCCGTACATTCTGCTGATTCTGACAGTAACATATTTAAACGGTATTACCAAAGAATTGGCAAAAGAATCAACGCAAATTTGAGAATTCGATTCTTTCGTTTTCTTTTCGTTTGCGCAACTTGCTGCTATCACTAAGAAAACAAACAGGAATGTCAGTGATATTTTGTTCATGGAAATACCTCTTATTTCTGTTTGTGAATTGAATTACAGGAATCTGAGTGCTCGCAATCTTCGCAGTAAGCCCTGTTTATATGTTCATTTAACATACTTGACCCGTGTGGCCAATAGTCCATGTGCAAATGATGATGGTGGTAACTTACTTGGTTAACATAAATTGAGATGCCGTTGTTTGCTTTAATCATCGGGGTGACCTCCGTGTTACATTCCTTTGTAACATGTGGGCAAAGGGTAAGAATATACCTGAAACCTTTCGCTATAGCCTTCTTAGCAAAGGATACGGATTTGTCTTTATCGTATGACTTGTTGGCAACTCCACCTTTTTCCATTGCCCCGACTTTATCGGATCGTATATCAACCCCATGACCATCGCGATGTGTGCTGTGCCCTATGTCAACAACATTCCATAGGTTTATTATATTTCTTCGCGCCGTCCTCATCGTAATGACCTTTACGAAGTACAGCAAACTCTTTCTGCGGGCGGGGAAAGGTGATTCGCCCACTTGCCACTGTTTTCTCAGCTGTTGTCCCTTCAGCGCGGCAGTACAGTTCCCATGCTGCGTCTTCAGGCTTTCCGCGGTCTTCAACATAATGCTGCGGCTCAAAAAGATACTTGCATTCGCCGCTATATTCCGATTTTAGCAATTACCTCGCTTGTATTATGCACCTGCTAACAATGACTTGATCTTCCATACATTTTTATCTTTTTGCAAGCACATTCGTAAACCATAACAATGATACATGGCTTTATGGTGAATATAACCCTTTTTACCATCCTTAAATTGGATATAATACCATTCTTTTTCTGATTTTAACATTTTAACCACAGTATGATTTATAGAAAAGATTTTATTTCCATTCGGTTTGTCGAATACAAGCGTATTATCAAAAAGTATGAAATCCTTGTCTATATTTGTAGTACTATCATCGCATAATATATTGATAGACGGAAATTCTAAAACACTGTCTCCTTCGTAAATTGCAAGCCTCCATCCTGATTTTGTTATTTTTAACAACATGTTCCAATCCACTTCAGATGTTGTTAAGAGATTCCACTGTTCTTTAAAAGAAACAATGCCCATTCCGTCTGCATCAAAACCAGTTTGTACATCTTCGAAAATGTGTGTGTAAATGTATGAAGTATCCCGTTTATTTATTGCATCAAATAATTTTATTAATTGTGCATCAAGTGATTCTATTTCATTGTTTTCTGCATAACAACAAACATATAACAGCATGAGAATATAGTTAACTTTATTTAGCATCTTTAGCATCTTTAGCATCTTCCTTTTCCTTATGTGGACAATTTAATTTGTTTGTAGTATGACATTTATCACATAAAAAATTTTCTTGAATGGATATTTCACCTGATTCTTTAGTATCAATATGAAAATGATTATGGTGATTTGTATGAGGATAGGTAATGGTACAATTCTCCGTTATATATTTACAATTAAACAAAATTCGTTTTGCACCATGTTTTCGGAATAAATCGGCTAGTATTAGTGAATTTTCGCGATTAAATACAGTTTTGTCAATACTACAAACATTGTGGTCAATATCTACACAAGAACCATCTTTATGTGAACCATGATTTGGGATTTTACCTCCGTTATAAAGTGATATATCTCCCACCATAAATATGCCGAGGTTTTTACTCTTCCATTCTTTTGCTACATCTTCAATAAGCTTTATCGTTTCACGGGTTCCCCATATATCATTAAGAACATTTGAACTGTCGTAAGTGGCAAAATAACGGAGATAATTTTCAGAGGGTTTTAATTGGATAAAATCCCCGTATTCTCCTGCTTGATGCGACGGGCGTTGATAATTTTCTTTTTTAAGACACTCTTTGATTTTATTACCGATGTTTTTCCGTATAATGTTATCTTCTATGAGCTTATTTTCCCGCTGAAAGGTAATAACCGCACCTTTTGTGTATTTGTCAAATGTGCCGCTACATACCATACCATTGGTTCCGTTCGCATTGCTTACCCAATATCCAAGCTTAACTAAATCCCTCTGCAGCTCCTCAACAAATCCTCCCTCTTTTTCCTGAACCGTCCCGCCCCATTTTTTAGCTTGGTCATTATCCCCCTTTTGTAATTCAAAACCTCCGTAAACCTCCTCCTTCGGCACTTTAAACTTCTTTTCTCCAACCTCCCTCAGCTTCTCCTGAGTAGGAACATCAAGAACCCCTTTCTGAAACCCGGAAAGTTTCTCCTCTATCTCAACGACCGTATGGTCTGTATCGGACTTCCAGAACTCTCCTTTAGCTGCCCGGTGCTGAAATTCTTTAACTGCTTCTTTCGTCTTGTCGGAAAACCACCCGTCAATCGCGCACTCTTCGTACAATCCTGTTTTCTGAAGCGCATTCTGCATATCCTTAACCGGAGTATTGATATGATGGTCTTCTCCGCCACGATTCCTCTCTCCTTTTAATATTCCATCATCATCATAATCGCCATGATACAAAACAGCAACAGGTTTTATCCACTCTTCACGATACCAGCGGTCGAGTTCTTTGCGGGTTTTTTCTCCGACAATACCGTCCGGTTCAGTTTGGTCAAGCGCATGTTCTATTTCAAATACCTTGCCCTCTATCTTCTTCATCCGAAATCGTCTTATTGAGTAATCCTGAAATTCCAGTACTGCTTTATCTGTCTTTTCCCCGAAGAAACCGTCTTCACTGTCTTTGGGCAAAAAACGAAACATGATAAGCTCTTTCTGGAGATTTTTTACAACATACCCGGTAATATAACCATCACCTTCCTCCGGTTTATTATATTTCTTCGCGCCGGCCTCGTCGTAATGACCTTTACGAAGCGCAGCAAACTCTTTCTGCGGGCGGGGAAAGGTGATTCGCCCACTTACCACTGTTTTCTCAGCGGCTGTCCCTTCAGCGCGGCAGTACAGTTCCCATGTTGCGTCTTCAGGCTTGCCGCGGTCTTCAACATAATGCTGCGGCTCAAAAAGATACTTGCATTCGCCGCGAAATGTCAGGTCATTTTTAATATATACTTCAATACCGGCGGGAACGTAGATATCTTCCTCTTCTTTGTAACTGCCTGACGGATAAAGCAGTATCTTTTTATTTTTTGCGGCATGCAGATGCAGGTTTTCTACCTCTCCTGAGATTTCAAAAGGTTTATTTATCACAAAACCGCCGTCAGGTTCAAGTATGAAAAGTGAGGTAATACGGTACTCGGGATCAGGCTTCTTTTCCGGTTCCGGCGATGATTCAGTAGGTTCAACACCGGTTACGAAGGCTGCTTTTTCCTTCTTTTTGCCGGGAACGAAATACATGTCGTTTATATTATGCCATTCTTTATCTTTTGTCATTTAAACCTTATCCTCACTTATTTCTTCCGGTATAATTAAAATTAGGGTCACCATCGCTTTGATTAATTGAACCTCTCGCGTCTTTAGTTATAACCTGATAATAATAAATTCCATTGCCTGATGATGGTGTAAAAGTATAACTGAAATCATATACTCCGCCACTATCATATTCACTCCCTGGTTTAAAATCAGATATAACTGTGGTGGGTGGATTATTTTTATCACAAAGAATCTGATAAAGAGTGGCATCCCCGTCTTTGCCGTCTTTACCGCTCCAGGAGATTTTAATACCGCCGGAAACTGGCGCAGATGTAACTGATGGTTTAGGAGGTACACTGTCCGCGTACACAACAAACTGCTTCCCCCCGAGAATGTTGTCTTCGTCTTTGCCGTAGATCCAGGAAGTCCAGCCTTCGTTTACCAACGGGTCTAAAATTTCCTTCACCCGCGTGCTGTCACCGGTTTTTACGCAGGAGCCGGAGGTGGTGTCGAAGGGCGAAGTCTCCTGCCAATAAAAACGTGTGAACACTCCGTTTGTATCAAAACAGTTAATATGTAATGTAAAGTCCTGGCCCGGTTGTTTATCAATAACCACCCACGTAGTATCCCCGTCATCGCCCCACAATACAGGGGCGCAGAGACGGACATATATGGTCGTGTCCCTGTATGCCGAACTAATACCGTCATCATCCTCTGCCCAGTACCGGATAGTATGACTCCCGGAATTCGTTATCTCCCAGGAGTTCCACACAAAGGTGTCTACCGCAGCATGGCTGTAATTAAACACGACAGTGCTTTCAGCGATATTGTCGCCGTCAAAAGAGACATACAGCTTCTCTATGGTACCGTTTTGGTCGGAAGCCTGTATGCCGTACTTTCTGTTGTCAACAACAAACAGACTGTTTCCGCTCGTGTCAATGCTTAGAGAGTTAATAACAGGCTTTCCCCTGAGGACATATACTGTAAAATTCCGCGATACGGCAATGCTGTCGTTGTCGATGACTGTTACCACCAGCGTATACGACGTGTCGTTTGTCACCGCGTAACGGTGATGCAGAGCCTGGGACGTTTTGGAGATATCGTTGGCGCCGGCGCCTGAGCCGTCTCCCCAGTCAACCGTCATTCTTTTCACCGAGTCGTTTACATCATGAAAATAGAACGTATACGTGTTCGTGTCTCTCACCCAGACCGTGTCAAGGTCAATACTGTCAACAACCGGCACGCCGTATTGCACGTAAACCGAATCTTTGAGAACCGGTGAGACATTACCCTCGTTGTCGGTTGCTCTACAATACACATACAGCCTGCCGCTGTCGGCGAACGCATGATTAAAGATGCCATTTGCGCCAAGCTGCGTAAAATCCGTGCCGTTGAGCGACCAGGAATAATCCGTTATGGTTTTGTTATCTATTGCATAAATGGTGTACGTATACGAATCCTTTATCCACACCGTGTCGGGCGTCATTCCCGTTACGTGGGGCGTTCCCGGATCAACCGTTATGAAAGAGGGAACCGAATATACCGGTGATATGTTCGCCTCATTGTCAACGGCCCATACCGTGATGGTATACACTCCCGAATCCGGAAAAGATAGTCCGATGGTGTCAACCACAGAAGAGCCGCTCAACCCCGTTACGGAAACATCACTCTGAGAATCACCGTTCGTATCAATATGCAGCGATGTGATTGTGCCGTTGACGTCATACGCCGATATGACGAGCTGTACCGTATCGTTTATATACGTCCAGCCCGTATCAACGTACGCGGTATCAACAACAGGCAGTCCGTCGCCGACTACTAGGTGATACCGGTAATAATTAACGGCCGTATCGCCCAGATCATTGACACAGCCGGTATATAACGTGCCGTCAAACGGCGCAGCCTTCACAACATTTATTGTATTAGTAACTGTTGTATCGTCCCATACGCCGTCGCCGTTTACATCCCAGAAATAGTTTGTTATTACACTGACCGGACTACCCGCATCCGCAGTAACCGTTATCGTC
>JAUVGS010000196.1 GCA_030593665.1 Chitinivibrionales bacterium
TACCTTACAGATTACTTTCTTGTTTTTTAGGTATTGGTTACAAATTTATTTGTTACAATACTTTATTCCGAATGCTTTCTTCGGTTAGAAAGAAATCTGATAAGGAACTTACTTGCGGGTTTATCCCGCGTTAGTACCTTACAAGGTGCCAACTTGTTGGTAGAAATAATTTTCTGCCATTTTTTACCCTCAAGGGCACTGTGTGAATTTCTAAGTAGAGCCCTGTCCGAAAACTACCTTTTTAACGTCATTCCCGACAGAAACATTCGGGAATGACGTTTTCGGACAGACACTAAGTATCTCTTTATAGCAGGAAATCATTTCGTTATCCCTGGGGGCGAATACGAAAGCTCCCAGATACGCTTTGCTAAGATACTTATCCAGCTTATCCGGTTAGGTCTAAATCCTCTCCACCTCAGCAAGGCTCTCAAGCGTCAACTCTTTATCCTCATACTCCAGTATACAATGGTCGTAAACAATATTTTTCCCCCGGGCATACTCGAATATTGCTTTAAAGGGCATCAATCCTTTACCCAGTGCACACCATGATTCACGGCCGGTGTGATCGTAATTGAGAAAATCTATACAATGGAGTATTACTTTAAACGGATATTTCGCAAGATTATCAATAAGCTGTTCGGTAAGCACCAGTGAATCATAGTTGTTAAAAATCTCTGCAACAAAGAGCCGTGGAAAATCCATAACCGGATATATCGGCAGATTATATTTCTCTGCCAGGCCAAATATCGAATTGAACGTATCGATATTCGCGAGAAAGGTATTTTTATCCTTTGCTTCGTGGAAATTTTCAAGGCATATAGTCAAACCGTTGTTCGTGACAGCTTCAATATGGGCAAGTATCTTTTTCAACGGTTCGTTTTCATCAAAATGCGTAATCAACTTTTTCTCTTTCTGACAGGCCAGCAACTGGTTTGCCGCAGATACAATATCCTCTGATACCAATTTTTCATTGAGCGATTCCGGTGCATGGCAGGTCAGAGTGATATTACTCTCCCGGGCAAACTCGCGGATTTCAATTATATAATCTGGGGTGCCGATCAAATCATAATCGAGATACACCTGCACTATGGCAATGTTATGTGCAACCGAAAATAGAAGGGTATCCATGGGGTCATAATTTTTCTCACGGGATATGGATGTTCCAACACCGACCAGTTGTCTTTTCACATTACTTCCGCTTCTTTTCCGACTCCTCATCCGGTTTTTCATCCGGACAGCCGTCTTCATCTTTATAGAAATTATACGTTTCCGCCCTGTTTGGGCATTTATCTACCGTATCAAGAATATCATCTCCATCATTATCGGCGTCAGGACAGCCGTCTCTATCAAGAAAACCATCAAAATCCTCAGCCTCATCAGGACATTTATCCTTGGAATCATAAATACCATCTTCATCATTGTCATAATCAGGGCAGCCGTCTTCATCAGCAAACCCATCAAAATCTTCCATAATTTCCGGACACTTGTCCTCATCATCCGCAATTCCATCTTCATCGCTGTCTTTAAACAGCTTTTTTAAGCCTTCCCTGGTAACAAGGCCTATTGAAGCACCGTTCTTTCCTAATTTTCTCAATGGATTATTATATACTAAGAGAGTATCAAATTTTGTTGAGACATCTTTAGCTTTGGGATTCTTCACAATCAACACCGGCTTGTTGGTGGAGGGGATTTTTACCTGAATGGCATTCGCCGGCGGGAGAAATGCGTCAATATTAGACCATGACTCTTTTGAAAATTCCGGATCTTTCGAAATATTTGTCGCATCAATGACAGCAAAATTATTGTATCCGCGGCGATTCAGGAAAAAGTCATTATAAATGATGCGGGATTTTCTTGAGTCCTTAGTCACATGTATACCGAATTGTTTATTACGGTAAAAAACATTGTTCTGTACCAAAACACCGCTCTTTCTTGACAGATTAACACCGCTATAGCCGTTCCGGGCAATAATATTGTGCTCAATTGCCGTGCGGGTGCCGTAGGCCACTAACTCGCAAAAGATACCACTCCACCCATTATCCAGAATTATGTTATTCTGTATATGCGGCAAAGAAACAAGACACTGAATTCCGGTATTGCCATTTTCCTTAATGAGATTATTCTGAATAAGCATATTGGTATTCTCAGATATTATTCCTATACCACCCCGTTTTATTGTAAAATTTCGAAGTATTGAATTATTTGCGGCTTTTACTACGGGATCGCTATTATTACCGCGCAGTATCGTTTCTGCCGCGCTTTCTCCCATAAGAACCATACCATCTGCCATTACAATGTTTTCTTTATACCTGCCATTGAGTACATATACGGTGTCACCCTCTTCACACTCATTTATAGCCTGTTGAACACTTTTATAATCAGTGGGTACCGTAATCTTCTTCCCGCCATACACTGCGATTGACACACACAGCAAACAGCACATTACCGACTTTTTATTCATATAGTTGCTCCATTATAATTCTGGGTTCTGGGTTCAAGGTTCTGGGTTGAAATCCAAAATCTAAAATCCAAAATCCAAAGAATGTTTACAAACACAAGCATCATAACAACGTTTTTTCACAGGAAAAGCGATGTAACCTCTGAACGGGGAACCCTGAACCTGTGACCGATTACTTATAAATTAACATCTTTCACTCCGACAAGCTATTATTTTTCTATTTCTGAGCGGGCAGTATCCATACTATCAATTATACTGAACGGTCAAATCCTTTGTCTATAAAAATACAGTCGATACGACATTGCCGGGAGTTCAATTATGGCGCAATTAAAATCTATTGTTTCCTATCTGGATACCTATCTTGACATCCATGCGATCAAGGATGCCTGTTGGAACGGACTCCAGTTCGAAGGTTCTTCTTCGGTAAAAAAAATTTTCTTTGCCGTTGATGCGGGGGCTACACCCTTTGAAAAGGCTGTTGAAGAACACGCTGATATAGTTGTGGTACACCATGGTTTATTCTGGACTGCTGTCAATCCGTCATATACAGCCATAAACAAAAAAAGGATTGACGTTCTTTATAAGAACAACATCTCTCTTTATGCTTGTCATCTGCCGCTGGATATGCATAAAAGGGTGGGTAACAATGCCGGTATTATATCATTAATCGGAGCAAAGATTAATGATGGTTTTGCCATGCATGATGGGCAGCCGATTGGCTATACGGGGGTGTTTAAAAAACCGTTATCTCTCGCGGCTCTTACTAAAAAATTGAACACATCACTCTCCACCACTTGCACCTTTCTTCCCTTTGGCCCGAAAAAAATCAAACGCGTCGGTGTGGTTTCTGGCAGTGGCAGCCACGCCCATATTGAAGAGGCAATCAAATTCGGCCTTGACCTCTTTATTACCGGTGAGCAGATTGAAGTGTATCATATGGCAAAGGACGCCAACATGAATGTGATCTTTGCGGGGCACCATGCTACAGAAACCGTGGGCGTGAAATTACTCGCTGAGCATATACGGAAAAAACTGAAGGTTAAAACGGTGTTTGTTGATATTCCAACCGGATTATAATTGTGGACAGCCAGCTTTTACGAGGAGGTGTCATCCCCATGCGGGATATGTTTCCATCTAAATAGTACAAAAGCATGAATACCAAAGTTCCAATTTCCATCACGAAGTAGCTATTGGTACGCCTACTTTAAAGCCTGACCAATAAATTTCAGCGTTCTGTGAACGCTTACCATTTATCCTAAATAAGAATCAACCTTATCATCATCTGAAGAATTATTTTTCTCCCCGCCTTCCTCTTCTTCCTCTGTCTCGTCCTTAATAAAATCACGTCTATATTGAGTATCCTCAAAAGATTCCTTGATCAGGTCAGAAGATTCTAAATTGGGAGCATTTTGGGCTACTTGATCGTTCAAGAAATCAACCTTCTTTTCCAGGTCTTTGATTCTCTTTGATTTCTTTATACCTTCAGCAGTGAAAGCAATATAATTATAGATAGCAATAAACAATCCTATGAATAACCCTATGCCAAATGCGCCTGCGATAAAGTAATAGATGGGAATCCCAGGAGTGCGGTATCCCAGCACGCGAGCCGGGGCAATCTGCCGAAACGCCTCCTGAGAAAAGGTGCGCAGCAGGATAAACGAGACAACAAACGCAAAAAGAAAAAAGAGTCCCCACTTGACAAATTTCACGATGATATCCTTTCAGCGATTAAAGTCATGCCAGTGCTTTTTATTATGTTCACTCTTAATATCATTCCTGCGAGGTCGTCTTCGCAACTAAGAAGTACTCGTTTGCAACCATTATCCTGTCCCATCCATGCTCTGCCTTTACGATCCTGCTGCCGGGTAAAAAAAACATCCGCCGTTTTTCCCGCCATGCGGCCATAGGTATCCTTGGTTATCCCGGTCTGTAAATCTATCAGCGCTTTCAACCGTTCCTTTTGCACTGCATCGGGTATCTGATCCGCCATTGTTGCGGCGTTGGTTCCGGGGCGAATCGAAAACGCAAACATAAACGCCGCAGTAAACCTCACCTGTTCAAATAACGACAGCGTCTCTGTATAGTCCCCGTCTGTCTCACCGGGAAAACCGACCATGACATCAGTGGTGATATCAACATCCGGAATCAGCTTCTTGATTGTCTCAATACGCTCAAGATAATGTTCACGGGTATACTTTCTGTTCATCCGCTCCAATACGCCGGTCGAACCTGACTGAACCGGCAGATGGATATGGCTGCAGACTTTGGGCAGGTCTGCAATGGTTCGAATCAGCTTATCACTGAGATCTTTCGGATGGGAGGTAGTAAACCGAATACGCTCAAGTCCTTCAATGTCGTGTATAAACCGTATCAGATCTGAGAAATCTTTTGATTCATCCGAATAGGAATTAACATTCTGGCCGAGAAGG
Source organism: Chitinivibrionales bacterium (assembly GCA_030593665.1). Next base: position 4,888 of record JAUVGS010000196.1, read on the forward strand.
GTAATTTCCTTAGTGCCTCCTTCAACCATAGCTTCAGCCTGTCTTTTCAAACGGTCTGCCGG
>JAUVGS010000424.1 GCA_030593665.1 Chitinivibrionales bacterium
CTTACTATAGGCATACCGAATGCACATCCGACTCAGTTAATCCTGTATGATCTTGCCGGGCGGAAAATATGTGAACGGCATATTACCGGCTATGGATATCATAAGATTAGATTTTCGCATAGCGTGCTCAGCCGGGGTGTATATATTTGTAAGCTGACAAATGGTAATAATCGTATTATGCGGAGAATACTCTTCAGGTAAACTGCTATTTTACATTAGCCGGGATTGGATTGACACCGGTGGTAACCGTATCCCGGATATCCCCTTTTTCGAGGTAAAAGATTTTTCTGTGCTTCTTATCGTTGATAATTCTTTTAAAACTGTGAAAAGAGAGGTAAACTCCCGGGAAAATTTCACCCTGAACCCTGATGATCGGCTGTAAACAGACCGGCATTTCCTGTTCAATTGTCCTTTTCTTCTTTTTCAGCTCTTCGGTTTTCATATCCAGGTTCATCTTGGCTTCCATTACTTTTTCCATTTTCTCTATCAGTCGTTCGAAGAGATTCTTGCTCTTCTTCTTGGCCATTTCGATCTCTGTCAACTGTTTTTGCAGTAATGAGCTTCTCGTACTAAGGTCCTCTATTTCTTTCATGAGTGCATCAATGGTATCTTTTATTTTCGGGTCGCTCCCTACCTGGATTTCAGTCTTTACCTCTGTCTCACTACCGAGAGCCGAGAGTTCCATTCCCTCTATTGCAAAAGCGTATCCACCGGCAATTCCCAGGCCTTTACCCGCGACATATATCTTTCGCCTCGCATAAAGCTTACTTTCCAATGCTTCCTTTGCAACCACAATCGAACCTCCTGCTTTAACGGTCTGATTCCTTACAAAACGAAGCCTTACGTCCCCTTTAGCACAGATGGAACCCTTACCCGTACCGACGAATCCGCCTTTGACACACACATCCCCATCAGTGGTGATGGTTGCATCCTCCACGGTTCCGTTAATTTCAATACATGATTTAGAATGTACTTCAAATCCGGCTTTCACATCACCGGTAATCTTTACCGGTCCGTCAAACTTGATGTTCCCGCTGGAATAATCAACATTTCCCCGAACAATGCGGTAGTTTGTCAATTCTATACTATTTTTTTTAAATACCACGCAGCCATCTATGGATGAAACAAGCATGTCAGGGTCTTGAGGATGTACTTCGGTGTTTTTAATCACCGGTAATCGTGTCTTTTCATATTCCCGTGCTTTAACAGGATGGTTGAACACATCTCTCCCATCTTCCCCCGGCTGTGGAGGTGTAATCCGGACAACCGGCTGTCCTTTCACAATTCTGGTAATGGTGTTAACTTCACGGAAATTCATGGACCCGTCATCATTCACTTTAACATCCATTTGCGGCCGTTTTACAAGGTACTCGGTCTTGCCTGTTGTTCCATGTTGCGGAGGACTCCCTTTAGCGACAATTACATCCTCCTCATCCTTATATTCATTATAAAATTCAACAGCCCCTTCAATAACCCCTTCTTCGATACCATATTCCACACCCGCTTTTTTCAGTTCCTCCTTTACTTCACCTATAGCAAGCTTATGTTCAGGGTCCACCTGCGGTTTAAGAATCAGGCGCGTTGACATTTTATCTTTTTCAACTATACACGAAATGACACTTTCCGTTTCCACCATATCGAACCTCACTTTAACGACATAAAGATTAGCGCTATACGACACCGTGCAATCGATATATTTCCGATACTATAAACCGAGTTTTTCTTTAAGGGCTTCAGGGGTGAAAGGTTTAACGATATAATTATTTGCGCCGGCTTTCAGGGCTTCAATCACTTTCTCTTTTTCAGATTCAGATGTACACATGATAACCTTTACATCCTTATACGCAGCATTTGCCCGTACTTTTTTCAACATTGTCATACCATCCATAACCGGCATATTCCAATCGAGCAAAACTACATCTACGGGCATATTGTCTTGCAGTTTTGCCAAAGCATCTTCACCGTTTTCCGCTTCGACAATATCATTGACACCTAAATTCCCAAGCTGTGTTTTCTGTATTCTTCGCATCGTTGATGAATCATCAACAAGTAATAGTTTCATTTTTGTTACCTCCTTATCTGGTTTTCAGAGCTATCTCCATAGCAAAATCGCCCAATTTACATTTCAGCGGGATAATTATTGTCGGCACTCCTGACTGCACTTCAATACGGTGGCCGGAACCAATAACGACATTCGGCAGTGATATAGACAGTTTAAACTGTGTCAAATACTGTTTGGTATTTCCCGCGATGATATTCGCTATCTCCCCTATTCCATCCGTCAACTCAGGGCCGACAATCTTAACCTCCTCACCGAGCAGGGCCGAAACAATTTTTAGTGCCAGAGCTTTTGGGAAGCTGATTGAAATGATTCCCTGTGCCTCGCCGGACAATCCGATAACACCGGATATATCATAACTATGTTGTGCATCTTTCTTCAGCATCGGTGTTCCCGTTGAAAGATCAAGATTCAGCATTGTTTTAAATGTTTCAACCGTTGCTTTAATAAACGGGTTTACATATGATACATCCATACACGCTCCTTTTGTTTTAAAGTTCATCCATAGCAATTTTATCGGCAGTTTTTTTCTTAATTAGTTTCTGTTAAATATTGACAAATGGCCGTCATTTCCCCCTTGCGGAGGATTACACCGCGCATGCTTTAAGCGGGCGAAGTGCTCCGCAGGGGTGAATCTATGCCCTTAAACGCATCAAAAAGCTGGATTGGCTCCCGGGTTGCAAGTGGGCTTACTCGCCTCTGCTTCGCGGTCCCGATAAAAACATTCGGGAATGACATTCAAAACAAGCTATATTTAACAGATACTAATTACTTATAC
>JAUVGS010000436.1 GCA_030593665.1 Chitinivibrionales bacterium
GTATAGTTTTTAATAATGTCATTGCGAGCGAAGCGAAGCAATCTCCTGCGTTTGAGAAATGAGATTACTTCGCTTCGCTCGCAATGACACTGAGAAAGTCACATCACCTGAATAGTCACGAAAGAATTATGAAACAGTTTATAAAATTACTTTTCCTATTAATGATTCTGAGTATATCAGGGAATGCCCAAACCGGTACCAGGCCCGCTGGCACAATGGGAGTCAGAGACTCTTCACAGATATTTGTCCAGCAAATTATTAACTCAAAAATCCCGGTACTGATTGATTTCTGGGCGGCTTGGTGCGGCCCCTGTAAAATGCTTACGCCGATAATTGATGAAATTAAAAAAGAGTATAAAGGAAAGATAAAGGTAATAAAAATCAATATCGATAGAAACCGGAGCCTCGCAACCTATTTCCGCGTCGTATCAATCCCCAACGTCTTCATAGTCAGGGATAAAATTGTTTTTCAGAGCATTCCCGGTGTTCAACAAAAAGATATATATATAAAAGCGATACAGGATGTACTCAGGACAGAAGAACCAAGTCCGGAAAGTGTTAAATAGAGACGATTTCTGATACATGCCTGACAGCACCTCCTTCGGGGGAGGGTAAGGGGCAAAACCATGAAAAAACCTGAACTGCTCGCCCCGTCTGGAAATTATGAGTGCCTTGAAGCGGCCTTTGCCCATGGCGCAGATGCCGCGTATATCGGCATTGGCCCGTTTAATTTACGTGCAAACTCCCCGAATTTTTCCCCTGATGAATTACCGCAGGTAATGCGCTGTGCGCGGGAAAGGGACAAAAAAATATATGCCGTGCTCAATACCATGCCGACCAATGCACAGCTTGAGCAGATAGAACCGTTCCTTAAAGAGTTGTCACAACAGGAGATGCTGCCTGATGCATTTGTCGTCAGTGATCCCGGTATTATTACTCTGTGTAAAGAGTATCTCGGGGAAATGCCCCTGCATCTCAGTACCCAGACCGGCACATTTAATAACCGATCTGTCAAGTTTTGGACGGATCAGGGAATTTCAAGAATAGTCCTGCCACGGGAGTTCACGCTTGAACAGGTAAAAGCGGTAAGCGCCCTTGGTGCCGGTGAAACGGAAATTTTTATCCATGGCGCGATGTGTGTGTCCATATCCGGCCGCTGCCTGCTCGGGGCGTATTTAACGGGGCGCCATGCAAACCAGGGCGAATGCCCCCAGCCGTGCCGGTTTCAATATGCTATTGCACCCCAAAGCAGTGATGATACTGCGACACCCGAGTGGTTTCCCGCAGAAGAGAATCAACAGGGAGTCTATCTTCTCAATTCGAAAGATTTAAATACTCTTCCCATCCTTCCGGATATTATTGCCACCGATGTCAACTCCCTGAAAATTGAGGGAAGAAACAAAAGCGTGCATTATGTCTCTGCTGTGGTGAAAACCTATCGCACCGCACTTGACCGCTATTTTGAAAACCCGCAGAACTACTCACCCGAACCGGAATGGTTTGAGGAACTCGAACAACTCGATCACCGGCCCTACACAACGGGTTTTTATGGCGGAGATTATTCTATGCAGGAAACAGCGGCTTCAAAAGCGCAGTCGCGCATTCGGGTTGTCGGTGTTGTAAAAGGATTGCTGAAAGACGGCTCTGCGGTAGTTGATATAAAAAACCCATTTGTTGCACGAGAAAAGTTGCATATCCTGCCGGTAAATAAGAAAATAGCTCCCTATGACGTCTCTTTCTCCGGCATCAAAGATATCAACGGCAATTCGCTTGAACGAGCATTGACAAATCGAATCGCTGTGGTTGAAACAAGTCGAAAACTAAAGGTGGGAGATATTGTTAGAAGAAATATATAAGAATTTTAGATTTTGGATTTGTGATTTTAGATTGTGAAAAAAATAGTAACTACTCAGGTATTCTTCGCATAAAGCGTCATTGCGAGCGCAGCGAAGCAATCTCCTGCATTCGAAAAGATGAGATTGCTTCGCTGCGCTCGCAATGACGCTAAGAATGTTACACCACCTGAGTAGTTACAAAAAATAAAGCATTATAGATTGGAGGAGTGATGGATGAACGTGAATTGAAAGAAAGAACTAAGCAATTTGCGTTACGTATTATTAAATTAGTTGAGTCATTACCAAAAACAATTACAGGGAGAGCTATCGGAGGACAATTAGTTCGTTGTGGTACTTCTGTCGGCGCTAATTATAGATATGCATGTCGTGGAAGGTCAAGAGCTGAATTTATTGCAAAATTGGGGATTGTTGTGGAAGAAGCTGATGAAAGTGCTTTCTGGCTTGAGGTACTATAGAATTTTGTGGGGTTATTATTTGGTTGCTAAGGTTTTGGGATATATAATAAGGTTTAAAAAAAATGAGGCGGTAATGACGGGTTATTGTACTAAAAAAGATTTTTAACCATTTATTGGAATTGACAGTTAAGCATAGCAGGAAGTATACTGCAACTCAGCAGGAACGTTAAAAAATAAAAATGATCAAGCACACAGAAGGCATTGTACCGAATTGGTACCATGCAAATAAACGGGAGCTACTATAGTAGGTGACGGTATTAAAAACCTTATTTAGCTTTTAACACCTTAGTAACCATGGAGACCGTCTAATACCAAAACCTTATTAGCTTATTAATTATGAGAATTGATCAGTTTGCCGGTAGCATGAAAATCGCTGCAAAGAAATAAGGTAATAAGGTAGGATTTATGGGTGAATCACTTGGTTACTAAGGTGTTAAAAGCA
>JAUVGS010000531.1 GCA_030593665.1 Chitinivibrionales bacterium
GGCAGATCCTTATACAGGTCCGTATGTGCAGCATATATCGAATCAAAATGATCTAAATAATAAATCCTTGAAATTTTCAGGCTCTCAAAGGCTTTTGTGCTATCCAAAAACAACCGATTCGTCCGCCTCTGGAGCGAATCAAGAAAATAATCAACTGCCTGCTCAGCCGAATCCTGTGCAACCGGATCCAGCGTCGTACAGATAGTTAAACCACCATTATACAGTTTATGTTCGCCGTACTTTTTTTCCATATACCGACGAACATATTCAATAAAGTAGGGAGCACATTTCGAAACCGGTTCCTGGGGATTGGCTGGAATGGTATCGGTTATTGCCAGTTTTGCAATATCTCTGGTAATAAATCTCATCTTGCGCATTGCCTTTATAACCGTATTTCTTCGATCAGTGGTTCGCCGTGCATTTTTAACACGATCAGGACGGTACCGCTCCGGCAACTGGATACACCCGGCTAAAACCGCACACTCGTTAAGGGTCAGATCACTGGCAGACTTACTGAAATACCGCCGGCTGGCCGTCTCAACACCATACACCCCTGCACCCAGATAGACCATGTTGAGATACAACTCAAGTATTTCATCCTTGGTATAATACGATTCAATTTGTACTGCGGTCATAGCCTCCCTGATCTTGCGGATAAGGGTTTGTCTGGACGTCAAGTATACATTCCGTGCAAGCTGTTGCGTAATTGTAGAGGCGCCCTGCGCATACTTACCTTTAATAAAATTAGCCACAGCCGCACCCATAATACGTTTAATACTGATTCCCCAGTGCTGATAAAACCTTCGATCTTCTATAGCAATAACCGCATGCTGAAGTGTAGGTGGAATTTCATTCAGCGGAATCCAGAACCGGCGCTCAATGCTGAATTCATGTATCAGTGAGCTGTCAGCAGCAAGAACGCAGGAAACAAGCGGTGGCTCAATATTACACAATTCTTTAGGGCTGGGAAGGGTTTTATACATGTGGTACATAAACCTGAATGCCACTCCCGCGCCAATTGAACAGATGAGCACAATAATCAGGATAAGGGTAAACACCCTTTTACCCCTGGTACCACGAGGGACAGGCGGTTGCTCCTCTTTTTCAAATCTAATCGGTTTTTCTGGGTTGTTAAACTGGTTCATGGAATAAAAGTTACGCTGTTTATGATATTAGTATAGTCCGGACGCATGGCAGACACCTAAAAATAGGAAATGTTAATCACCTGCCACAAATAGTATTCCTGTATACCTTAGTAATAATAAAAACATCGACTATCCTGATTTTATTACCTGTGCTCTTGAAATAACTCGCATAAAACATTTTGGCAGAGAGTAGATAGAAAAAAGGGTGGACATTTCCTCCACCCTTTTCATAGAGCAAGCCATAGTAATACTACGCTATTACTCAATTTTATTGAGCTGCTGAACCTTTCTGATCACCAGCAGTGCATCCGGCCCGGAAACCGACGCATCCGGCCCGAACACGCCGCTCATCTGTGAGTCCATGACGTTTTTGTCAATGGCGGTACAAATGGCGTTATAGTAAGGGTGCGCGGGGTTTACATCAGGAAATCGGCTCCGCTCCGCACCGACATATTTTGTTGCCAGGGACTCATCCCCCAGAATGGCAATAATAACATCTTCAACCATCATGGCATACTCACCGCGATTTACGAGGTCCTGGGGATGGAACGTATGATCCGGATATGGTTCCAGGCCACGGATCTTGAGATCGACAATGTCCATGATAAAGTTCTTTGCCCAGTGACCTTCGAGATCGGTAACATCAGCAACCGCTTTAACGGTTTCGTCAACTTTCATCTCGCGGGGATCATCCGGCGCTTTAAATGCAGTGTTTTCTTTCTTCGGGCGCTTTTTTGTCACCAGTTTGTCAATCTGCAATTCAGATACGAACAACGCGCAGATATCGGCACGGGATATTTTCTCAAC
>JAUVGS010000173.1 GCA_030593665.1 Chitinivibrionales bacterium
CCGGCAATTTAATTGTTACCGTATTATAAAAACGATTTGAATAACAGAAAAACGTCTTTGATTGATTTTCTGTTTTTTCCGGCTGAATAGAAACAACTTCAGTATACTCAAAACACCCGATATCAGGCGCGTCATTGTAAAACGAATCATTAATGCCGGGTATGATAACACCCTTGTCAATAAGCCGGCTCGTCTCTTTCAAGTGATAGTTACCATTACCGGTATCAGTAAAGTCGGGGTAAAATCTGACACCATGCTCCTCCTGAGAGGTAACTGTTGAAAATGCGGCAATAGTTGTATGCTTGGTACCTTCCCAGTTGATAAAGTTGCTTGCATGTGAGGTGTAGAGATTGTCATAATCGAAATCAACGGGATTCTGTTCGGACCAGCTATTTAACGCATAGTTGGTGCCGCCGTAGATATTGTTCCGGGATATGACATCATGCCAGTCACTGTACTGTTTGAACACAAAACCGTCCTGGCCTGCCACATTGGTAAAACAGGTGTTGTGGTACAGGTATACCCAGTTGGTCGAGAGGTTTGAGGTGACATTGAGTTTAATCGGATAACCGTTATAACCGCTGTTGCTTTGCCAGGATATCATCAGGTTTCGAAAAATGTAGTGAGGGCCTATTGCTGCAGGAGCAACCGATACTCCAACGAGAAATGACCGCAGAGTATTATTATAGATGCGGTTATTGATCCCGGCACCATCGCATGAAATCGCATCATCGCCGATGTATTCAATGGTATTGTAATAAAAATCCATATCGGTAGTCGGGGCATCATTTGAGCCGGTTCCAACCCCGTCGAATTTATTGCTGATATAGTTATACCGGAAGACATTTCCGGAGTTGATAATATCACTTGAGTAGACACTTATCGCCCCGGATTCATAATAGCCGGTTCCCTCTTTTATAGCCTGCCATGACCAGGTTTCAACCGGCGAGTCGTTGAAAGAGCAGTTCTGGGTAGTATTGAAATGTGATGCCCGTTTGATACCGATACCGGTATTGCTGTGGTGAAAGAAACAGGAATCGATCAGGTTGTATGAGGCATTGTTAAGGTACAGTCCCCGTGAATAGAGGTTTCTGCCGTAGTAGCAGATTTCCAGGCCGATGATATGGATATAATCCTGTTCGCAGGTAAAAGCAGTAGTATATGCCGGAACAGTAATAGTGTCGTTTTCTGTCGGTGCACTGCCATGGGGAAAGAGAACATACAGGGTGTCACCATCGCTGTAGAATGCGCCGGGAAGATTCCAGATGTTTGTTCCCATCTCGCTTAGATTCGGATGCCGGAAGATATGTTTTCCGTTGTGGTAGGCAAGGTGGCATTCATAGAGATACGGCGTTTTGTAAACATGGGTTGCAGCATCATGGACAGTCCAGGCCGGCAAAAAGGATGTATCCCGCCCGTCAAGAATCGCGTGCTCACCCGGTGCGTTGCGAATAACTATAGGTGCATCACCGGTGCCGGAACGGGGCAGGGTAACCTCTTCATAGTATCGCCCCGCGTGGAGCAGTACGGTGTTCCCCGGCTGTGCTGCGGAAACCGCTTTACCGAGTGAAACAAACGCTTCCACCGGCGAGAGGCCCGTGTTGCCGTCGTCCCCCTGCGGCGACACATGGTAAACCGTACCGGTTGCCTGTGGAAAGGTTTCGGAACGTGTGGTTACCGTGTCATACTGATCGCTGGGAAAAAGAGATGAACTTAGTTTGATGATATATTCCGTACCGGATTTCACCTGGAAGATGCTGCCGGCAAACCGGTCATCCACAATCCTGGAGAGGAGGTGTCCCTGCTGATAGGCCTGTGGGGACGAGGATTCGGTGAATGCCACTGAAATGGATGCATCTGCCGGGGTTGCTCCGTCAAATTGCACATCAATACCAATATTATGGAAAGTCGATGTAGCAGTAACAGATGGCACCTGCCGGCCATGTAAAGATATTGCTGAGGTTGTCATCAGTAAAATCGTGAGTATGTGCGGTTTCATTTACATTTCCCCTATTTAATTTATATGTAGACTATCCCATTATATAAACTATATAATTTATTTGTGTTTGTTTTCATAGAAAAGGATTAAATATGAGCTTCGAACGAACTGACCATGAAAAATACTAGATAGTCAGGCTTACCGGGCCACGGTTTGATCTTAAAGCAATGAAAAGTTTGAATGAGCATTTTGTTGCATGTAAAAAGCAGTATAAAAATCGTATTATTCTCGATCTCTCGGAATGCGAGACGATTTCCAGTGAAGGGATCGGGCTTCTTGTTTCGATGTGGGAGTTTTTTCAGCATGACGGTAAAATGTTTATTGTCATTAAAAAAGAAAGTGTAATTAACCTGCTGAAAGATGCTACTAACAGAGTGAACAGCTCCCTGACCTGCTTAATGGTTATACTTTTCTTTTCGGCATCACTGACGGATGTTTCCCCTGCCATTGCTTCGTGCAGTACTGCCGGATTTTCAGGTATGGTGTCTGATAAAATATCACGTGCTGTATCTGACAGGAGTGTATTTGCTTGTAATCCAAATACGGTAAAACCTAACGAGGAAATGATTATACAGACTTGGAGAGAATCTCTCATTTCAACTCCGAAACGATTGTTTCTGTAGTCCCTCTTCTTTAAATAAATATACTCTTTACCTTATAATTAAATGAAGTTTATTCACAGTCTACAAGCGATTCAGATTTACCTGATGTTATCATTAGTAAATCAACTCCAGTAAACTGTAAATAGTGTCTGTCCGAAAACTACCTATAAATATTATCATCCGTTACCAACGAAGGAAACCTCGTTCATTCACTTCTCATAAACGTACGTCTAATCTGGACATCGGAAGAAAACTATTGAACCGTATAAAGAGCGGAAAGTAGTTTCTTAATGAGGCGAAACTTCCAAAAGGTTATGAATTTATGATAAAAAGAAAGAAAATCACACTTTTCTTTCTGGTGCTTATTTTCTCTTTTACCTATTCTTCAGCAGATTCTACAGCTTCAGTTTCTGATACGGTCATGGATAATTCACCAGAGGACACATTATCCGAAACTGTTACTCCGGATACTTCATTCACCCCTGATGCTATAGCCGAGGATAATACAATGGATGACACCCTGGCGGTAGAGGATACTTCCCTTGTAGAAGCATCGGATTCAACCACACTGCTCGGGGAAAAGGTACATGAGTTGGATAAAAGTATAGTACGGGAAGATCGGCTGGAAAAACCGATTGTGAATGTCGCTGATGAGATAAGTAAAATAGACCTTTCTCCTGAACACATTGACAGGTTGCCTTCAATAGGAGAAGCCGACATTTCCCGCGTCGTGCAACTGCTTCCCGGAGTGAGCGGTGCCAATGAAAGCACTTCAGGACTCTTTGTTCGCGGCGGGTCACCGGATCAGAACCTCATACTGCTTGACGGGTGCACCATATTCTATGTCGATCATTTTTACGGCTTTTTCAGTCCGTTTAATCCAAAGGCAATTGCTGATGTTTGTTTATATAAAGGCGGTTTTCCCGCGCAATATGGGTCGCGTGCATCCAGTGTAATGGTTGTTAACAGTAAAACCCCTGATTTTAATACATTTAAATTTGGCGGTAGCCTGAATTTTCTCAGTGCAAACGCACATGTTGAGATACCTCTCTTTTCAAAAGGATCCATTCTTGTGGCTGCACGGCGTTCATATTCAGACGTTATAGAAAGTTCTACGTATAAAAAAATATTCGGCATGCTGGACAATGGCAATTATGATTGGCAGAATGATCTGGCCAGGGAGCCTTCTTTCCATTTTTATGATTTTAACGGTAAAATATCACTCGCATCTTCTGCAAAAGATTCTTTTTCTTTTAATGTATACATAGGGGAAGATCAGTTATATCTGGCATCAGAAACAGCGGATACTTCAGTGTCTCCATTCTTTAAAGAAGAGGATGATACTAATAGCTGGGGGAACCAGGCATTCAGCCTTGTGTGGGAAAGAACGTGGAATGAGAAATTCAATAGTAATTTTACTCTGTCCAGATCACGTTACTTTACTGAGTTGAGAAAAGATATGAATATTTCAACCCCGTTTAATGTACAGCAAAATAAAATATGTAAACAGAATAATGTTATTGAACTGGCTGCAAGAATAAATACTGCACTGTCCCTGAACAGATATAATACACTCATGATAGGTGCGGATGTTTCACGTACTGATATAAAAACGTACAGTGAGTCTGATAATGTCAATGTAGTAAAATCATCCGATACCAGCACTGTGTTTGATGATACTACGGTGAATCAAAAAAATATAGAAGAGAATTATTATAATTATGAAATGCACTATTCTCCACACATTCAGGATGTTTGTACGTTTTTTAATGATAAATTGACCATGGTACCCGGACTACGAGCCACGTATTATACAGGATATAATGAGTGGTTTTTTGATCCTCGTATTTCTTTACAATATAAAGTTATCGACAAACTTGTATTAAAGGGTGCTATAGGAAAATACCATCAATTTATCCATAAAATTCCGCGTGAAAGTGCACTTTTTGATATTCAGGGTAATGTCTATTTCTGGTTTCTTGCAGATAAGGACCCGCCGGTTAAAAATAATAATATGGGTTCAATAAATATTCATCAGAAAACAATTCCTGTTACCAGTTCTGATCATTTTATTCTTGGGTTGAATTATGATCTTTTTGGATTTCTTCTTAACATTGAGGCATATCGCAAAAATATGAAAGGTCTAACATTGTTTAGAACTTTTGAAGAGATAGAGACTCAAAAAATATTTCTGGAAGGGACTGGTGTTTCACGGGGTGTGGAGTTTCTTCTAAAGAAAACTGCTGGTGGATATTCAGGCTGGTTAGCATATACACTTAGCAAGATCGAACATACCTTTACACAGATTCAAAATGGAAAACCATTTCCAGCAGATCATGATCGTCCTCACGAAATAAATTTTGTAAATATGTATACCTGGAAAATATCAAAAGTTTTTTCACTGGATTTTTCAGGCACATGGATATACGCAACTGGGGCGCCCTATACAAAATTACTTGGCGAATATCAAATGGTTCAAATGGATGGCTCTATAAAAAAATATAAGACAATGGGTGTGTACTCATCTAAGAATGCAGCAAGACACCCGGATTATCACCGGCTTGATTTATCTATGTCCTGTAATTTTTTAATAGCAAATAAGCATAGCACCAGTATTGGCCTTTCTGTTTTTAATGTCTATAATCAGAAAAATATTTGGAAAACAGAATATGAAATTGATACGAAAAACAATCTGATAGAAACAGATATTCATTACATGGGCATTACTATTACTCCCTGTCTGTTTTTGACTATTGATTTGTAACTACTCAGGTGGTGTAACATTCTTAGCGTCATTGCGAGCGCAGCGAAGCAATCTCATCTTTTCGAATGCAGGAGATTGCTTCGCTGCGCTCGCAATGACGCTTTATGCGA
>JAUVGS010000265.1 GCA_030593665.1 Chitinivibrionales bacterium
CAATTCCAGCCAGACGAATGCAAAGTGCTTTGCCGTATTACGGGATACATTCGGGAACTTCTGTAAACACTCGACCGACACGGACTGGGATACGGACGATGCATTAATCGCAACCGTCACCAACGGGAACACTGCCATTGGAGAAGGGGTTATTACCCGTGAGACAAACGATGATAATACAATTATTTCTGCGACAGATAATGATCATTCCTTTTCTGATGATGTTGTGGTGAAAATCGTTCCTTATTACTATATCGATATTAAAATTTATGTTAAGAATCTAACAGATACTACTATAACCTCTTTGAATATGAATACCAGCCAGGATACGACCCTTTATGTAAGAGGGAAGAAATCATCCGATTCAACCTGGGAAGATATCAGTGCAGACTGGCACAAGTCAAGTGCTATTAAAACAACACTGCCCCCGCCGTCAAATGAACATTCCTGGTATGTATCACCCGCAGACAGCGGGAGAGGGTATATCCGGGCGACAAAGGACAATGTTGCCGACACCCTTGATGTTGTTATTGTTCCCGGGCCTCCTACCAAATTGACACTTGAAATTATTACCCCGGACTCAAATTGTATTGCCGGGCAGAAGATTTATGCAGAGTTGACCATTAAAAATGACGACGGCATGCTCATTCCCGGTGACTGGACTGATGGGTCTGAATTCACCGACCTGCTTCCCGGTATTCAGACAATGTATAATGTCCTCAACGAGGATCAAATGTATCCAAGTGTTGGCATTGATGGTGAAACCGTCCATCTCAATACTAAAAAAGATATCACCTTCACCGACGGCAAGGATACGGTCTATTTTCTGCTCTACTGGGTGCCGCCGCCGAATAACCTGCACGATATGCAGGTCAAGCTGGACTGCGGCCTGACTGCGCATGACGAAACCGTGCTCTATCCGGGGCCCGTTGCGAAAATTACTATTGTGCAGGGTGATAATACCGAGTTCCCTTCTGATACGGTTGTCATCAAGTTTGGCGAAAATCAACTCTTTAAAACAATCGGTACCGATCTCTATGGAAACGATCTCGGCAATATCAACAGTGACTGGGTGCTTGATAATACCCTGCCGCAGATATCGACAAATGTAACGAACAGCTCCCAATTCTACTATAATCCAAAGATCACCGCAAACACCCAGGGCTATTTAACTGCAAAAGTAACAGAGAATAACGCTGTCACAGACAACATAGTTATAAAAATTATTGCGCAGGTAGCAAAAGTATTAGTCGCAAAAACACTCGATGTAAGCGGTAACGGGTATCTTGGCGGTAACGGGTATCTTGACGGTATAGAAATCACCTTTGACAAGAATGTAACGTTCCCCGGTAATTATGATCCGGGTACTATTGGCGTTGATTATAATACTACATCGTTCAAAGTTAAAAATATCCAACCTGGCCTCGGTTCTACCAACACAAAATTCACCCTTATCCTTGAAGAAAATCAGACAAAAAATCCTCAGACCGACTGGAAACCTAACCTTTCATTTTATGAAGACATCTCCGACGAAGTCGAAGGAATTTCTAATCGGGAATGCTCTGACGGCGCCGGGCCGGTGATCTGGTCGATTATAAAAAAGATAAATGATATATATGATAATACGAAAGATGAGGTAGACGTTACCATAAGTGAAGAATTTCAGAATAAAGACGGGTCACCTTTTATCAATCATGATTCAAGGCCCGAGAACGTATTTAATGTCTGGAAATATGAAAACGGCGACGCCATTCAAATCAAAGGCATGTTTAAAGATATTGGCACGCCTGAAAAAAAAGGTAAAAGAATCATTTTCAAAATGACAAATGGGGAGAATCTTAACGGGAGCCATTTCCTGAATCTTATTCGCGACAAGGAACATGTCGCCGATGTCTCTCCGGCTATAAACCTGCCGAACGAGAACAACCAGAAAGTCCGGGTACGAATTACCGGCGGCCTGGGGAATATTGAAATCGGGCCGAATCCGTTAATTCCTAATTTAATCTTCTTCAACGATCATATAGATGACCCGATAACCTTTATTAACGAAGATAATCTCTATACAATAATTCAACAAAACGGCGGCGTAATGATAGTAATTCCCCTTCTGGGGATCAAGAGCATGGAAGTTGCTATCATGGTATTTGATGCTATCGGAAACCTGGTATTTTCCAATCAGAGTGACGGCGACATCTTGGAAACAGTCACCGAACCAGAAGACCAATGGATGCTGGAGGCGCTTAAAACCGGTACGGATGTTGTTGATTTCCCGCTCTACTGGCACGGGGTGACTTCCAACGGTATGCGGTCTGCGCCAGGCCTCTACAAAATCATAGTCTTTATTGATGCGATAACCGTATTTGAAGAAAAGGAAAAATCAAAACACCCGGTTACTGCGGCGGTGAAAAGGTAATAGATCGAAAATAAATTTAAAACCAAATGGAATTTTTTACATAATGGAAATCCACCCATTCAAATACATTTTTGACGACACCGTTGAAAATGACTTGAAGGTTAAATATTCTTATTTTCACAATAAAAAGCCAATGACGAGGATGGTGGGATTTAGGAAAATTTAGAAATATGATACCTTATACCTTTACTTTAAAAGCAATAAAAGTATAGAAGAATGGGGGCACAGAAAAGACGGATTGCCACAAAAACATCCACCAATGGAACTCGCTGTTCAGCAAAAGAACTATTGCAAGCCGACTTTTCAACTAATTTTGATCTTTACTACCCACAAAGCGGTGTTTTAATTAAGTTTTGGTTTGACAGGTATGGTTTGGATAAGGTTAATAAAATGTATGCCTTGAGTACATCAGATATTTTCTCGCAATTTACAAATTATACGAATGAATCCTTCTCAGCTATGGACTCAGCATACACAGTACACTGCGATACTATTGTAAAGGTTATAACAACTGATCAGACAATTAGTATTGAGCTTGGCGACAACTATAATTGAGCAAAAAATATTTTATTCCATATGTAAATATTTCCCGGTAAGCTTCTCAGTTCCGGAAATCACATTAACGAAATAGAGTCCCATTGAAAGGGATTCACTATTAATGGCGTGCCACTTCTTTCCATTACCTTTTATTACTTCAATCGCGCGACCAAAAGCATCAATAAGAACAATTTGATAGGAGTCTTCAAATGGGACGAAAAGTTTCACCACAAGTCCATTTCTTTTCACTTTAAGATTCTGCTTACCAACTACGTCATTAATGCTATTAATTATTGCTGTAGTTTCATAGGTAATGGTTAGTTTAGGTCTGAGTGATACAGACTCCGTATTATCTGATGATATATAATTTCTCCCTGTATTGCCGTCTGACTCATCAGGAATAATAAAGAAACCATAATTTGGCGTCCCGCCCGCAAACTTTCTTACAATTTCAGTAACATCATATTCTTCCCACGATGAAGTCCCGGTATATTCGACAGTGGTTTTATTTTCCTCGCTGTAATCACCGCCCGCGTTGGTCCAATCCGCGCCACCGTTGGCTTTGAGCCAGGTTAGTGTTGAAACATCCCAGTCCGTTATCAGCCAATGCGCTGTAGTGTATTGTGTGCCAGCCGTTCCATGTCGAAAATAAATAGCAAGCATAGCTTTGGTAATATTTGCGTCATCAGGAAGTTCAGGCAGAATGGAAAATCTAATTGCCGCCCGGGCATCAATATCGCCTCAACCCGGTCAATTGGCGGTCATAAGGTATGGATTGTCATTATAATTCAGATCTACCGATGAAGGATCATCACCCTTTCTATAAACGTATGAGTCCACACAGCCAGTATAGCTGTTCAGTCCATTCTGTAACATTTTTATTTTTTCGTCAGCAGACGCAAAGATAAACAGTGTTAAAAGTAACAGTATTACAAACTTCTTGCGTTTCATAAATCCACTTCCTTTCTAAAACGTATTCGATTTTATCACAGTGTCCACAACACGGCGGACATCAGAGAGACATCACCTGCCCTCCGGGTGATTAATATCACACTGACAGGTCCCGTTTTTCTTTTCCGATAAAATTTTTTGCATTATTTCGGAAGTGCCATTGTTTTTCAGCACATCCTCTTCGATATCGGAGGCAGTATACCCAAAGCAATAACATAGCAGATTTTTCATATAATAAATA
>JAUVGS010000449.1 GCA_030593665.1 Chitinivibrionales bacterium
GTGATTGGGATTATGGCAATTCAGGAACCCGTCCTTCGGACTGGATGACCGCAGAGTTTCATACCTTTCAGGAGGTTACCGGTGATAATTTCTGGAACACTGCTGCAAACGCGTGTTATTCCATGTATAACACCTTTCTTAGTAACGAGAGCGATGCTGCACAGACAGGTCTTATTACTGATTTTGTTGTTGACGGCTGGGCGTGTGATTCAAACTGGATAGATGAATACCCGCGTACAGACTCATATAATTTCAACGCCTGTCGTGTGCCATTGCGTTTATCCATGGATTATGGCCACTATGGAAATTCTTCCGCAAAAACACGATGTAATAAAATCTCTAATTGGTTGAAAGGAAAAACCGGAGGAGATCCCACACAAATTGCTGTTGGTTATGAACTTGATGGGAGCCCCATTGATAATTCATTCACCTCAATGGCCTATACAGCGCCATTCATAGCTGGTGTAACAGTTGATGCTGCTCATCAGACATTTCTGAATAAAGGCTGGTATACCATGTATAAGGACACTTTCGAAATTCACCATTTTGAAGTAGCCCTTAATATGATGAGTATGCTCTACATTTCCGGCAACTGGTGGAAACCCGGACAGACAAATACGCCCTACCCGGATCCGGTTGTTGAAACGCAAGGTTGCCTTCTCGATGACTTTGAGGATTATTACAGCGATGATCCGGCGCAGGCGTATCTTGGCGCAGCCTTTGGTCATTCCCTTGGTGTTGATCCTGCTCTTGGCGGAGGATTCTGGTTTGTTTTCGCGGATACTTCGGGTAGTAAAGTCATCGGTAAAAATGGTGAAATAACAGATACGACTTCAGATGATATTGTGACTGACGGAGCGATGCATGTTGAGTTAAAGACCAGCACAAGTAATGCTGAGTATCCATACGCCGGTGTTGGTATCCCATTTGTTAAAAAAGGTCTCGATTTTTTTAATTTGGGCAAGCTTTCAGGTCTTTCTTTCAAGGCGAAGGGAAGTGGTAGGATTCGTGTTGAATTTATTACAAAGGATATTCTTACCGGTTTCCCCGATGAAAATGATCAATGGGGTTGGTATGGTGAAATAATCAATTTAACCGGCAGTTGGAAAGACTATAAAATTGCAGACGATTATTTAATACCTCAGCGGTATTCCCCCGCGGAAATTGAAGGTTGGGGTTGGGGCCATGGCAAGGCTAATGTCAGTCAATTGATGATCTCTGTTCTGGATTCGGCATTGAATGTTGATTTGTGGATTGACAGTATCGTACTTAACGGTCTTGACTATCAGGAGTGTTTTAATTTTACCCCGCAGATTACACAAGCCCATCCGTTTCATAACAAATCAGTCAATGACGGCTTCTTTATTCGGTATAACAGGAGGAATCAAAGCGTCAGCATTACACACGACCTTACGGAAGCAACACCGATATCAATTAAAATGTATGATACCAGAGGCAAGCTGGTAGCTGAGCCGGTCAATACGGTTGTAACCGCCGGGTCACATACTCATGCAGTAGACCTGAAATCACAGGTTATGTCAAGCGGTATTTATCTTGTCTCATGTAAAGCTGGAGAACGGTTGTTCAGACGGCATTTTAATGTTGTAAAGTAACTCTAGTGTTTTGACCGGTGCGCAGGTCTCTCTTATCTGCTATGCCCTTATTCCAGGTAACCACCTGGTGGCCTTCTGGAATTTTGTTTTTATTATTATCAATATATTGCAGGTTATACGGATCATCCGTGAACGAAAATCCCTTAAGATTGGTGAAGAACTTATTGACCTGTACAAAGGTACTTTTTCATCAATGACAACGCGCGAGTTTCTCTTTCTCCGGGGTATGGGCCAGATAAAGGAGGATAAGGATGGTTTGCTTATCGTCAGGGTGAAGTTCAACAGGAACTGTTGCTTCTCCTTTCCGGCACTGTGGATGTGGTAAAAGATGGTGTGGTGATTGCACAGTTGTCAAGAGGCCATTTTATATCAGAGATGAGCCTGATTACCGGCGAACCCGCTTCAGCAACTATATCCTATAGTGGAGAAATTACTTTTATAGCCTGGAACAGAGAGAAACTTGATAATCTCGAAAAGCTGAATCCCCAGCTTGCAATAAAATTCAGGGCATACTGAGTAAAGATCTCGTAAGCAAGATAAAGAACGCCATAACCGGAGAAATCAACCGAAATGGCTGATCATTTTCACTCCCGATGTCGAACTGTTGTCTATAAAAAGAAGAATCCTCGGTAAAACATTTTAATTTAACCTATCCTTTTACTGTTCCACATAGCATTTTACTATTTCTCAGATTGAAAGGATATGGTACTAAGAAGGGTAGAAGCAATGAGTGAAAAAAAAATATTTATCATCGACGGTCATGCATTAGCGTATCGCGCCTATTTTGCCATGATCCGTAATCCACTGTCTAATTCAAAGGGCCAACCCACCAGTGCGGTCTTTGGCTTTGCGAATTACCTTTTGAAGATATTACAGAATTATAAGTGTCCCTATCTGGTAGTGACGTTTGACAGCCCCAAACCCTCTTTCCGTAAAGATATATATACGGAATATAAGGCGAACAGGGAAGAGATGCCTGATGATATGAAAAGTCAGATACCGCTGCTGTTCAAGCTGGTTGAGTGTTTTAATATTCCCTATTTAATGAAGGATACTATAGAAGCCGATGATATTATTGCACTCCTTA
>JAUVGS010000579.1 GCA_030593665.1 Chitinivibrionales bacterium
CGAATATCCAGGATGAATCCGGTAGACTCTTTAGTGATAGCGATTACTTCACAGTTATATGCAATAATCACTCCGTTTGATTCAGCCGTCTGTTCAAAGTATTTCATTAACTGGTGGGTATCTAAAATACCTGTCTCCGGAGAAAACAATCCCATTTCTCCGACTATATTCGGTTCTTTCTTATGTAGTTCAGACTTATGTAATAATTGCAGGCCTTGTATACCATTCTTCATTCCCTGCTCGTAAAGGTTATTAACCTGTTTCTCCTCCTCTTCATTTCCCGCGACAATGATCTTGCCGAGTTTCTGATACGGTATTCCCTTTTCCTCGCACAATGTATACAGCATTCGGTTACCTGCCACACACATTCGAGCTTTAAGCGAATCCTCCGGATAATACATGCCGGCATGAATAACTTCGCTGTTTCGCGAAGAAGCTTCCCTGCCGAATCCGTCATATCTTTCAACGACGATAATTTCTTTCCCGTTACGGGAAAGTTTTTCTGCGATTGCCAGACCGATAACACCGGCACCGATAATTATCATGTCTACTTTTTCCATCTTTTACTTTCTGTTGTATAGTTAACAATTTCCTCAAATTTATTTCTATCAATCATATCATGTGTAAACCGCCATTGCCAATTCCCTTTTACTGTACCCGGTGTGTTCATTTTATGAGCGCTATCCAACTGCAACACATCCTGCAGCGGAAGGACACACCATTCAGCAGGCGAGAAAAAGGCGGTATGCACTAATCGTTCAAATACTTCTTCTTCCTTACAATCAAGATAGGTACAGACCCGCTCTTTCATCTTCTTTGGTAAATGGTTAAACCACCCAACAGTAGTAGTATTATCATGGGTACCGGTATACATGACACAATCCTTTTTAATATTATGCGGTCGATGCGGATTGTCATCATCACCGTCAAAAGCAAACTGCAACACCCGCATTCCCGGTATACCGATACTCTTCCTGAGTGCCTCAACCTCTTTCGTTATCATCCCGAGATCCTCCGCGAGAAGCGGCAGTGTCCCCAGCGTCTCTTTCAGAACGGCAAAGAAATCATTTCCCGGTCCCTTTATCCATTCTCCGTTAATGGCATTGGGGCTGCCAAACGGAACCGACCAATACGCCTCAAATCCTCTGAAATGATCGATACGAATCCAGTCAACCATTTCAAGTATTTTATCTATTCGTCGAATCCACCAGTCATAACCGGTCTCTTTCAGCAGCTTCCAGTTATAAATCGGGTTACCCCACAATTGTCCCGTTTCACTAAAGTAGTCGGGTGGCACACCACTTATAGTAAGTGGATCCCCTGCATCATCAAGCTCAAAGATACCCTCCGAAGACCACACATCACTACTGTCATAGGCAACATAATACGGCAGGTCGCCAAAAATTTCCACCCCTTTCTTTTGTGCATACGCATGTAAATTGTCCCACTGTCTGAAAAATACAAATTGTAAAAATTTTATAAATATTATTTCGTCCTGGTGCTTGGTCACCACTTCTTGA
>JAUVGS010000258.1 GCA_030593665.1 Chitinivibrionales bacterium
ATCGGGGTGGATGAGATAATTTCATCCGTTTCAAACATGAACGATACAAACTGAACGACTAACTGAAGAGCCGTATGTGGGAAAGCTGCTTGTACGGTTCCGTGAGGGGGCAGGCAGAAAACTGCCTGTCCTACTCGACAGAGGATACTGAAAAGGAGTATAAGTGATAGAACTTACTCCCAATCAGGAAGATATTTCTTGCAGAGAGCATGCGATGCTCCTCTTTTACCGTCCTCTGTATAATACCAATAGGTTCCTTTTTTCAGTTCGTTAAGTGGTTTTCTTAAAGCGGCCTTAAAGATAACTTTACCATTTGGTTGCTTTTCATACGTAAGGTTAAACCATTGATATTCAGGCTTCGTTAATTTTAACACTTCTTCTGGTGTATTAAAATACCGTCCTTTCTCTGCCATAATGGCAATCTGTGCAGTATAGTACAATGTCAGTAATCCAGGAATAGCAGAAGCTACTTTTTTCACCGTTGCAGGATCACTTATTGTCTGCTCTTCCCCTGTTTTCAAATCTATGGTAAATTTGCACCTGACTTTATTCCAGGCAAGTTTCACCTCTTTAAGTGTGATATTTGCCAATATATCCTTAACCAATTGTTTTTTTGCCGGAGGAACATTACTGAATGATTCTGCCATGGCCAATCTATCGGTGCTTAACTTTGCAGTAACAGTAGTCCCATGTTGTGGCAGGGAATATATAAAATAAACGTGTTCAGCAATCTCTCCTAAATTATTTACCTTACTTTTATACTGTTCATTTACAAAGAGTTTTAATTGAACTTCGGGAAAAACATCTTTTGTTACATTGTTCCATTTATCGGCAATCTTACGGAAGAAGGATATTTCCGAGAAGCTTCCATTCGGATCATCGACTGACAGGTTATTAAAGGCAATTAAAGCGCTTCCATCACTCAATCGAAATAATGCCAGTTCATGTGCGGAATGCCCTCCACCGGTCCCGAAGTCTTCAATGTACATGTATCCATTTTTTATATCAAATACAGCTCTCCTTGTACCGTAATCCTCATCCTTTGATTGCCATTTTCCCATTACCATTTCAACAGGAAATTTATATCCACCTATTAGCTGTTTCGGTATCTCCTTATAGAATTCTATAATGTTCTTTCGGGAGAAAACACTGCTACACAAACATGCAATAAAAAGAACAACAATGCATAATCTCTTCACCCTTCTTCTCCTTGTGATGGTAATTTTTAAACTTTTTACACAATTATCAAAAAATTAAAATACATTTTTTATCTCATCGCACTTACATATTTTATCGAAATACATGTTAGTAACAAAATAACGTTACTTTCAGATTCAACTTTAATTAAATGTATATTATATAAACCTGGGATTACTTGACTGGCTATCTTAAGAACTGATATTTTACTTTTAGAAATATTAATCTATAGTAACTGACTTAAATATTGAAACAGGAAAAACGATTGTGAATTGTCCTAACTGTGGTGGAACCGTCCCTCCGAATACGAATCGCTGTATTAAATGCGGCAGCTTTATCGAGCAGCAGCAACCGTCAAAACCGGTGCAGGTTATTCAACCGGTAGTGCAACAACCGCCGCAGGAGATTGCCGTTACTCAGGATAATCTTCCGGTGGGCCCGCCGGTAAAGTCAAAAGTGGCAGCCGGACTTCTGGGGATTTTTCTTGGCGGACTGGGTATTCATCGATATTACCTGGGATATGCCGGTATCGGTACAATAATGCTTCTTATGACATTAGTATTCAGTTGGCTAACTTGTGGAGCAACAGCAATTGGGGCCGGGGTATGGGGTCTTGTTGAGGGCATTTTGATTCTGAGCGGCGTTATGGATGTTGATGCAAAAGGCCGTCCGCTCATACAATAAGAGTGTTAGGAAAGGAGCAGTATAATGGCTAACCCGAAAAAATCGATTCTTGGAGAGGTAGCGTGGCTCTTCTTCCTTTTTGCCATCGGTGCGGCAGCTACCTGCGTGGTGTTCTTTGTGTTTATACCCGGCCCTGAACGTGGAATGACCTTTTATGTTTCTATAAGTATGGTTGTCGCAGCCGAATTCATACTTTTTTCACAATTACTTCATTCAAAGCTGGTAAAGACCGGGGCTCCTACAGCCAGCCCGGCTACCCGCATTCAGGTATTCACCCTTATATTCATCTGGCTTATATTAACTATTATCGGCGCTGCTGTTGCTGTAAATCCTTCTTATGCTGATACCCTGACTGCTGACAGGATTTTAACGGTATACATCGTTTTAACCTTTCTTTTCTACCTTGGTGCGTATTTCTTATATAACAGGGATATCAAAGTTGAGGAATCAACCCGTGCATTAAAGGAAGAGCGCCGGGAATATACCAGTAAAATACCTGATATTGAAGAGGCAATAGCAATCGTATCTGACCTCGGAAGGCGTGAATCTGATTACGCTGAGCAATGTGATACTATTGCAAAAAAACTCAATACGCTCCGCTCATCTCTGGAAGCAATCCCTGTGTCTGAACGTGCCATGGAAGAATCCGAAGATAGTCAAAAGGATTGGCAGAATCAATTTGAACAGAAACTGTCTCAATTGATGCCTCCTGTTCAATCTCTTTCTGAAAGCACAAATGACCAGGTACAGGAGTCATTAAACACTATATCTGTAACAGTAGAATCGATAATTGTCCTGCTGAAACGTCGCAGTCATAACTTAACGCATTAACAAGGAACCCGCCCATGGCTCTATCAGTAATAGAGTTTCAAGATCCGACAGGTGAAGTTATCATTGCACGGATACCGAATGAAGGCTCATCCGAAATTATCTTTGGCTCTCAGCTTATTGTACAGGACGGTCAACAGGCCGTTTTTTTCAGGGATGGTAATCCCACCGATGTGTTCGGCCCGGGCCGTTATACACTCAGCACCCAAAATCTGCCTGTTCTGAGCAAACTGCTTAAATTACCAACATTTGGAGGTAAGTCACCGTTTCGAGCGTATGTGTATTATATACACCTGAAAACGTTTATAAATCTTGGCTGGGGAACACCAACCCCGATACTGTTTCGTGATGAGGAGTTTAAAGCGGTACATATCAGGGCACACGGCTCCTTCTCCCTCCGTGTTTCAGATCCCAACCTGTTTCTCAGAACCATAATAGGCTCCCAGGGCATTCAGACCACCTTTGCAATCCAGGAGTATGCCCGACGAATAATAGTTCCTCGTTTCGCTAATCTGTTCCCCTCTATTTTGACAACCATACTGGATTTGCCTTCACAGTATAAGAAAATAGAGATTAGCCTTAAGAATGCCGTATACGATGATTTACAGCAATACGGACTTGAACTTGTCGACTTAGTCGTTGAAGCAATCAGTGTACCGCCTGAAGTACAAAAGATGATAGATCGCGCTGCAGGGAGCAGGGCCCTCGATGAATCTGAACTGCACCGCTATAAAATAACAGCCATGTCGGACGCTCTGCGCGATTCCGCCAATCAGCCCGTTGGTAATGGCATTGCCGGAGCCATGGCGTTTGGAACAGGATTGGCAATGGCAGGAGAGATGGCAGGCTCCACCAACAAATCACCAGCAAGCACTCCGCCTCCTATTCCCTCAGCCACCTCTAAAAAGCAATGGTTTGCAGCCATTGCTGGAAAACAGACAGGCCCGCTTAGCCGGGAACAGATCAAATTTCAGATAATGTCAGGTGGCATATCAAAAGAAACCTATGTATGGCAGGAGGGTATGGCCCAATGGGTAAAAGCCGGTACAATTCCCGATATTAATAGTCAGTTTTCAGTAACACCGCCGCCGCCGCTGCCTGATGATGCTTAAAAATGAATAAGTGATCAAAAATTCTGTTGGATTAACCTTTTCTCCAAAGATAATGATTCAAATGACCTTTCCTAAGAAAATTCAGATAGCAGATTTACGAAATAAAAATTCCTGGCTTAATATATTACGAATTACCTTTCTCATACTGTTACTATCATTATTGCATTGTAACTTTATTAGTGGAATTATCGATTCAGTAAAGAATTCTATTTGGGGAGATCCATGTAATTCCACTTAGCGTCCGGAAAAAAATAACTTAGGTTTTTCAATTAGGAGAAATTGTATAATTCCATTCAGGATTGATATCATGTTGAACGATATCCAAAGAATCTAAATCTTCTTTTGTAGCCTTAATGCCTTTTTGATATTGCTT
>JAUVGS010000428.1 GCA_030593665.1 Chitinivibrionales bacterium
TTGTTTAGTTTAAAACATGGAAGTTTTTCAGGAATAGAATTTTAAAATGGATAACTCAAGTTGGAAGTGAACTTCCTAACTTTCGTTTATCCGGCCGCGGCGGTGAGGAAGATATTGTTGTTTAGAATAAAGTGGTAGCCGGAATCCTGAATTCGGCACTCGGGATTATAGAGAATTGTTTATACTAAAGCATAAATAACATTATGTCCCACAAAAGGGATAATTCACACTAACAACTGAAGTTGCAAGTGTTCATTATAAGAACGGATAGGCCACTATCGTGTCCTCCCGTTCAACATACTGTTAAGGAAATCGCATGCCTGAAGAAGTAATTTCACCAAAAAATCTATCAGATCTAATTGATCACATAATGAAATCAAAGGATCCGGCTACAGTGGGATTGCGCCGGATTCTAAAAAAGAAATCCGATCAGGGCAAGGATTTCCCTTTACAGAGTCATACCCTTGAAGAATTCTCTACAAAAGATTCCTCCGGTAAGGTTTTCAGCGATAATGAAAAACGGTTAATGGCATTGGAGAAAGAGGTTCTCCAAATGAGAAATACAATCGCTGAACAGAAGAAAAATACTGAACAGGCGGTAGAAGAGGCATTTCAGAGAGGGCTGGAAGAGGGTATTAAGCAAGGTGAGGAAGCGGGACGTGCTCAATCGCAGGCAGTATTTGACCAGCAGTTGAAAACCATTGAAGAACGACTGGTTTCGCTTTTTGACACTATCAGTGAATCACGAAAAGCACTCTATCAGGAAGCGCATAGAGATATTCTTGATCTCTGTATCATAATGGTCCGTAAAATAATAAATACTGAATTGTCAATTAATCCTGAGATTGTACTGCTGGTCATTAAGAAAGCACTGACATTTATAGCCGATCGTCAGGAATTTGTGGTGAGAGTATCCCCGGAAGATTTGGAAACGGTAACCGGGAAAAAGGATTTCTGGACCTCTATTTCAGATCGGCTTAATGCTATTACTGTCGAACAGGATGAGCGGATAGAGAAAGGTGGATGTATTGTTGAGTCGAATACCGGTATTACCGATGCCCGGATTCCAGTACAAATCGAAGAGTTGATTGAAGTTATTGATTCAACATGGGATAATCTGGTGACATCGGGAAGTATACAGGCAGATGACGAAACCGGAGGCGGTCACCTTCAAAGTGAACAGGCTGAGCAACCGATTGAGAATGAACAGGTCCCGGTATCACATGAAGAAATGGCCGATACTATTTCCGGGGAATCGGTAAGTGTAGAAGTTGAAGAAGCGGAAATAATGCCAGAGCAGGTTGATAATAGTAATTCTCCGGATATTCAGCAGGACTCGGATAAAAATCCTGAGCCGTTAGAGTAAATTATGTTATTCAACGGGTTAATGAAGTGATGTTATAATTTTATGTTAACTTGTAGAATTAATAAAAACCTTATTTTTGTTCCTAAAACCTTAGTAAAATACAAAAATCAACTAAATCCCTAAACCTTATTACCTTATTTGATATGAAAATCGAATATTAAACATTACCATGAAACGTTGCAGAAGAATAAGGTAATAAGGTATGGAGTGGGTGGGGGTTGGATTGTCCTTTGTTTACTAAGGTTTATGGAAATAAAATTATGAGTATCCCGACAAAATTCACCCCCTTTACTGACGCGATAAAGCATGCAGAGCCGATTCGCGTACATGGGAAGATAACCGAGGTCATCGGACTCCTTATCGAATCAACCGGTCCGGCAGCGTCAGTTGGCGATGTATGCACAATTGAACATAACGATTCGGTTATCGCGCATGCTGAGGTTGTTGGATTTCGCAAAGAACGTACCTTGCTTATGGCCTTAGGGCCTTTAGAGGGGATTCATCCCGGCTTTACCGTGGTGAGTACCAAAAGGCCGCTTATGGTACCGGTCGGGAGCAACCTGCTCGGCAGGATAATCGATGGACTGGGTAATCCAATTGACGATAAGGGCGGTCTGATAGCGGAAGCTTCACGCCCGATATTTTCACAGGTGCCGAATCCACTGCACCGTAAACGTATCACTGAACATTTTGAAACCGGTATCCGTTCGATTGACAGCCTGCTGACTCTCGGCAAAGGGCAGCGAATGGGTATATTCAGCGGCAGTGGTATCGGTAAAAGTATACTGCTGGGGATGATGGCCAAGAACTGTAAATCCGATGTTAATGTTATTGCGTTAGTCGGCGAACGCGGCAGGGAAGTGCGTGAATTCCTGGAGCGTGATCTTGGAGAGGAAGGCCTGAAACGGTCTGTTGTGATAGTTGCAACATCCGATCAACCTGCACTTATCCGGATGAGAGGCGCTATGATCGCTGCTGCTATAGCCGAGTATTTCCGGGATAAAGGAAAGGATGTGCTTTTTCTCTGCGATTCAATAACCCGTCTGGCAACTGCACAGCGTGAAATAGGCCTTGCAATTGGAGAACCGCCTGCTACAAAAGGATATACCCCATCGGTTTTTTCAATGCTTCCAAAGTTCCTTGAACGAGCGGGAACTTCAAGCAAAGGTACTATAACCGGCCTGTTTACCGTACTGGTTGAAGGCGATGATCTCGATGAACCGATATCCGATGCAGCACGAAGTGTACTTGACGGCCACATTGTTCTTTCCCGTGAACTGGCCACCCGGAATCACTATCCCGCAGTTGATGTTCTTCAGAGTATTTCCCGATGTCAGCCTGACGTTGTTAGCAGGGAGCATATGGACCTTATTGGTGACATGAAGAATCTTCTTGCTGCCTATAAAGAAAATGAAGATCTGATACAAATAGGGGCGTATGCATCGGGAAGCAATCAT
>JAUVGS010000411.1 GCA_030593665.1 Chitinivibrionales bacterium
GAATTCATCAAGAGGAAACCACAGAGCTGGTGGGCCTCTGTTGCCAGAGACCATGCACGCAGACTACAGATTGGATAAACAATGAGTTAAGCGGAAGGGAATGGGAATGACCATTCCGCTTCTACTCAATGTTATGCTTTAGTATAACGAATAACTAAGTGGTCTTGTTCAAAATATTATGACGTATTATCCTCCTCGTCTCGGTCAAAGCAAGTGCCAGTGGCACTTGCTTTGACCGAGACGAGGAGGTACGATGATTAAAAACATCAGTATATCTATGAACATATGTACCAAGGAGAATCCCTTTGTCTTTTCCACCTATTGTCTCCATTGTAGGGAGAACCAATGTTGGTAAATCATCTCTCTTCAATCGTATTATAAAAAACAGAATTGCGATTGTTGAGGATTCTCCCGGGGTTACCCGGGATCGAAATTATCATGCATCATCCTGGTGTGGCATATCGTTCATGCTGGTCGATACCGGAGGTTTGATCCCTACGTCAAAGGAAAGTATCCCAACCGAAATCCATAAACAGGTAGACATTGCTATTGAAGAATCTACCGCTATCATTTTTCTTGTTGAAGCTCTTCCCGGCCCCACAGACATTGACCTGCTTATCGCGCAGCGTCTCAGAAAAAATTGCCCGGAAAAAGTTATCCTTACGGTTAATAAGACTGAATCACAGGAAGCTGCCAACGAAGCACACCGGCATATCTCCCTTGGGTGTGGAGACTATTTTCCCATTTCAGCCATCCACGGCAAGGGAATTGGTGACCTGCTCGACCGGGTGTGTGAAATACTGAAAGAACAAACGTATCCCGAAGAATCTCTTCAGGAACAAGTTGATCTGAGCCTGGCGGTCGTTGGCCGGCCTAATGCAGGGAAATCATCTTTAATTAATAAGCTGCTTAACGATGAGCGGATGATAGTAGACGATATCCCGGGAACCACTCGAGATGCTATCGACAGTATTCTAACCTACAACACCTTGAGAATCAGGCTCATTGATACCGCTGGTCTGCGGAAAAAAAACCAGGTACATAACGACGTCGAATATTATTCAAACTTAAGAGCCCTGGGTAGTATCCGGCGATGTGATATCTGCATTCTCCTCATTGATACAAAGTATGGCATTGGCGAACAGGATCTGAAAATCTGCAGCCATGTTATCAAACATAAAAAAGGGTTAGTTATCTGCTGGAATAAATGGGATCTTATCGAGAAGGATTCAAAGACATTCGACAGGCTTGTTGCAGAAACAAAAAAGACCTATAGAGAGGCGCAATATACCCCGATGACAGCTATTTCCGCACTGTCCGGCCAACGGGTTACTACTATAATTGACAATGCCCTGCAGATAAAAGAAGTAATGAAAAAACGTATCAAACCTTCAGAACTCAGGGGAAATTTTTTTTCCTGGATAAAAACATATCCCCATCCGTATTTTTCCAGTAGTAAGGAGGTACGTTTCCTTGGGATAAAGCAAATTCCGACTGAGTATCCACACTTTACATTTTTCTGTACCAATCCCGTCAGTATAGTACCGTCATACCGGCGGTTTCTAATGAATAAATTTCAGGAAACCTATGATTTCTCCGGTTGTCCAATTGTTCTTACCTTCAAACCCGCAGGGAAATCTTTTAGAAAAAGGGAACATTCGCCTGATAATAATTCAGAAAAGGAGTGACACGTGAATATCGGTGTATTGGGTGCAGGAAGCTGGGCAATAGCCCTTGCCGTGCTTCTTGACAATCGTGACCATACGATAGCAATGTGGGAATTTAACCGGGATGATGCCCGGATGCTGCAAAAAAAACGGGAACATACTATTAAACTTCCCGGTATTACCATCCCCGAAAGAATTACTATCACAAATGATATCCGGGAGGCATTTGCAGACGCTGACTACATACTCTGTGCAGTACCGGCACAAACCGTTCGATCAACAATGCGGCTTATCGCAGAAAAGGTTGCACCGGAGGCGCTTGCTTCCATAAAAGGATGGATTGTCGTTTCAAAGGGAATTGAATGCTCTACGCTGGAATTATTAAGTGATGTTATCGTTGATGAAATCCTTCAGGCAACCCTGGATGATCTGGTTATTCTCTCCGGCCCTTCACATGCAGAAGAGGTCTCACGAAATATACCCACCACCATTGTTGCGGCTTCAAAAAATAACCGGCTCGCGGTCGAAATCCAGCAACAGTTCTCAACGGAATCATTTCGAATTTATACCAATAACGACGTCACCGGCGTTGAACTCTGTGCGAGTGTAAAAAATGTTATCGCACTTGCTGCCGGTATCAGCGATGGCCTTGGTTTCGGTGATAATACCAAAGGGGCACTGCTCACCAGGGGTATGGTAGAAATGGCTCGCCTGGGAAAGAAGCTTGGTGCTGATGAGGTGACATTCAGTGGCCTGGCCGGATTCGGAGACCTTGTTACTACCTGTATCAGTCGCTACAGCCGGAACAGAAAAGTAGGTGAGCTTATAGCGTCAGGACTCTGTCTGGAAGAGGCTCTGAATAAAATGACCATGGTCGCAGAAGGTGTTGAAACCACAAAATCTGTCCTTCAACTTGCCCGGAAACATGGTATTGATATGCCAATCACCGCCGCAGTCTATGAAACCCTTTTTGAGGGAAAATCACCCCTCGAAGCAGTGCGGGGGCTTATGCTGCGCCAGTCCAAACCGGAAAGAGTATAATAAATAGTAACCGTTCAAAAGTTCAGGGTTCAAAGGTTCACGGTTGATGATACTACGATTTCTGCCGAGTTCAGACCTCTGGACATAGTGCCATTTTTAGTCGAAAAACACAATATCAGCTATTCAAAACCGTTGCTGGTCTCGCACGCGTGCGCGTAGGTACATATTATATATATGCGATACGGTAGAAAATTTGCAAAAAGCCTTT
>JAUVGS010000420.1 GCA_030593665.1 Chitinivibrionales bacterium
TAAATTGGTAGTATCTTTATGGATAGTAAAAATAATATGTGATTATAGTTTATCTTACTTTTTTCAATGTATATTATTTTCCATAATTACTATTCGAATAATTTTTAACAATTTAAAAGAGGTGAGTAACCATGTCAGTAAAAACTTTCGCAAAGATTGTATCACTTCTCTTTGTATTAACTATTCTCTTTCCCTACCCATCATGCTCTTCAAATTCTACTAAGGAACCTGCAAAGAGTGCCCCTGAGAAAAAAGCTCCAAGCGCGGTGACTAGTATTGAAAGTGAAGAACAATTTAAAACGGTTGTCGATTCTTCCGGAGACAGGCTTCTGGTCTTTGACCTTTACGCAGACTGGTGCATGCCCTGCAAAATCCTCTCCCCAACTCTTGAAGAATTAGCCGGAGAAAACCGCGACAAAGCATCGTTCTACAAAATAGATGTTGACAAGCACAGAAACATTGCGGCGATGTTTAGCGTATCCGGTATCCCGTTTGTCGTATTTGTTAAAAATCAAAAGGGAGTCCATTCCCTGACCGGGGTTATGCCCAAAGCATCATACCAGCGGGTTATCAATCAATTTTCCGGTATAGATTCAACGAAAGAACTTTCCGATACCCCTGACGGAAAAATTATAGAGGGCACCCGTGTTATTCGTCTTACCACTGCAACCTCACTCGGCAATATCTATGTCTACCGCGGGGATAAGGTAAAACTAATTATCGAGAAAGTTGATTTTCCCTATTCGATCCATATACCGAAATTCGAAGTGTCAAAGGACGGAGTGATTGGTAAGAACCTTGAAGTTACCTTCAAAGCAAAGGAGATCGGCGTGTTTCCCATATTCTGTAATGGTAAATGTCCGACCGGTGACGGCACCAAATTCGGGCAGATTATTGTTATGCAATATGAAGCCACGGGCAAGGCGAAATTCACAGAAATGAAAACAGAAGAAACGAAAACTTTTATTAATAAATCAAAACCGCTTGTCCTTGATGTCCGCACCCCGAACGAGTTTCACCGCGGACATCTGGAAAATGCGAAACTCATACCGGTTCAGCAACTGGAAAGTCGGCTTAATGAAATTGCACAATATAAAAATAAAGACATACTGGTATATTGCAGGTCAGGTAACCGTAGTACGGTAGCATCTCAAATTCTCATCCGAAACGGCTTCAAAAAGCTCTACAACATGCGATATGGTATAAAAGACTGGAATAAAAAAGGCTATACAGTAGTAAAGTGAGGTAAAGTTTTTTGAAATCCAAAATCCAAAATCCAAAATCCAAAATTTAAAATCTAAAATCCAAAATCCAAAATCAGTTCCAACCTCTCCAGCGGCATAAACCACAAATCCCAGGATAGCACCAACCCAGCGGCTCCAGCATCACTATATGCTTTCAAATCAGCTCTGATCTGTTCGGGATTAAGATTGGTAAGGTCTTCTTCGTCAACGAGTTCAATTCCGGGAAGGCATTTTTCCACTCCTGCATTAACAGCCCGTTTCGTTTCCCGGGCTAAAACTTCAGGTGCGAAACCCGTTATTCGAAAATCAGCTAACGATTCAGGGAACGGTAGATCAGTTGCCTCTGATAATAATTGTATTGCTTCAGGTTCTGTAAATCCTTTTTGACGGATCAGCCATCGGGCAATTGCAGAAAACTCATAAGGTAATCCTGCTACTCCATAGGTGTGGGCATAGGACATTATTTTTACCCAGTCTGAACAGGCTGCCAGTTCATGAAGGTCCTGACCGACCGAATGGGTAAGAGCCGGGGAAAAACAGTCAAGGCCTACGAATTTTCCCTGTGCATGAATACTATCAGCAGCTTTACTAATTAAACCGGTTATCGATTGTATTCTGAATTGTAATAATGACCGGAGAGAATGATAATCATTTTCACCGGTAGCAGCATTAAACAGACAATGAATGAATTTTCTAACCCCTTCGGGGTGGGACAGCAGTGAAGTAATGTGGTCTTTTATTTTCGGAATATCCAATCCTTCGGATAATGCCGCTTTCCGACATGCCTCACAAAAACAGGCACACTGTTTCCCGGGGTCCTCCATTGGCGAGGGGAAGCGTATTCTGTCAAGAAATAGACCCTGGTAACGATCATCCAATGCCAGAACCTGAATACGCTTTAAAACAGCATCCTGTACTTCTGAGTTATTGGGGCAGGCAAAGGTAAATTCCGGTAAATCCTCAAAACCCGGTACCGGTTCTCCATTCAGTCCGATAGCGGACCATTCTGTTTTTACCTCAAACACACCATCACTGGTAAGCAACGGCTGCCAACGGTACAACAGCGCCATTGCCCGGCTGCACTCATCTGCACACAAGTCAATAAGCTCATCAGGCAGGTTCCAACCAATAATAACCAGTGAAATTGGTAATCTTTCTAATGCGGCACGTAATTTATTGCGGACTTCCCTTATCGGCGCTTTTGGATTTGATTCGAGATATTGGATTGCTAATGTGGCCATAAAATTATTCCATACAGTGTGTGTAATAAAAAATGAGAAAACATAAAGTTGTATTTTGTATCACTCGAAACATTTCTCGTGCCCTGCACTTAACACCCCTTCTTATTTCAATCCGAGACCTCTTTTACCTTCTTATCCACCTTCTCATGAACCGTATCACGAACAGCGTCAAACTTCTTCTTATCAACAACACCGACTTTTACTACCACCATTGCTGTCAATATAGCCAGCAGGATAAGCATAACAATTGCCTTCAGCGTCTTCCTGACAACCATAATAACAAAAATGACAACAACTATTACCGCGACAAGAATTATTGCCGGGTAGGAAAAGAGTACCGGTATCAGAGAATCCATATACATGTCCTT
>JAUVGS010000379.1 GCA_030593665.1 Chitinivibrionales bacterium
TTATCAGAAAGCGTACCGTATTATGCAGGAATGTTTGCGGATACGAGTAAGGACAGACAGCCATGCCGCGCGCACAGTCGGTACCTGTTTTACACCAGTAGGTATAACATTTTTCATGATTTATTTTCCAGCGAAGAATACCATCTTCTTCAGTTCTGTCGTTGTATGAAATTGCCTGGCTGGGACAGACAACGGCACATTTTTTACAACGGTTGCAGAAATCGATAATCGAGGTGTCCGGAATTTTTTTATCACACAGTAACGACATTTCCGTTGTAACGACACCAAGTCTGCACCGCGGCCCCAAATCCGGCGTTATAAGGATACTCATCCGTCCGATTTCACCCAGGCCGGCATCACTGGCAATAGAAGGGCATATCACCTGATAATTGGCGTCGATATGCGCGCGTGATGCATACCCCAGTGATCGAAGGAACATGGCCACCTGCACCGCGATAGTACCGGCATGTAAATATTGCTGCGCTGATTCCATAATGCTTGGTGCAGCAGGAGCACTCTGTATCATCTCGTGATCCATTTCTACGGTAAATACCAGGGCATACCGATGCGTCAGATGAATGGGTATACCGTGCCGTTTATGGCGTCCCCCGACTGTATAAATATGGTAGTCCTTCAATTCGGTAATGCCTATAGAGTGCGCGCCGAGTTTCAGTGTCCAGGTCTTGAGATAGCGGGTTATATCTTCGGGTGAGACCGATACCCTGTTAACGGCAACCGGCCCTTCCACAAGCCGTTGTATATTGTCGCAGAGCGTGAAGTTTACCCGGGCGGAAGCAAATAATGCCGGGTCAGCTTCCTGTGCGTAAGGGGAGAGAATACCGGGTAGTTCACGGAATTTGTCATCAAGTGGTTTCTTCTCAGGATGTAAACGATAGTATTCTTCGTAGGATTGTGTTCCCGGCTGGAGTTCACTCCGGGAAAACATGGTGTCGCGTTCATCGAAACGTAATTCAGGCATACATTTAAAATACAATAAAATAGTGGGGAAGTTGTTTTATTATTATTTCAGACACTGCAATTCCGCCTGTGCTCCGCTCAATAAAATTTGTAGAAAAGGCGGCATGTCTACCCCAATCCGGTTGAGGACAAGCTTCAAAGCATGGCTACGCTCAAAGTCCAGCATAAAGAATTTTTAAAAAGTAAAACTTTCCCTCAATTTCCACATACATTACAATGAGAATTTCTTCACAATAGTTGTCTTTTATCTTCCCATTTTTGTAATGAATACAAAGATTAAATCGATTTTTATTAAAGCACTAACGCATCTCCGTCTCCAGGAACTAATGTATAATCTGTAATAGAGAGGACAATAAAATCGGTATCTGCGGGATAATACTCGACAAAAGATTAATCGGAAGGGTATTTTATAATCAGGCAATTAAATATAGAGTGGAATAAATGGCGAGAAAAGTTCTAAGACATAAATCGATATACTTAAGATGTTTGTGTACTTGGCCGTCGTTACGATGATCAGAATGTGATACGTATCGAACTTGAGACCGCTGCGGTTCAGCTTATTATTGCGCATCCGGTAGCCGGTATTTATAAAGTGTACTATTCTCCAATGCATGAAATCGAGATAGGTGATAATCCGGATGTTATTACCCGTGAAGAGCTGTTGAGCCTTTTAAAAACTATAGGTAAAGATGCAAGTCTGGGTCTTGATAAGGATGATATTTGAATCGTACACGCAGTTTTATAAGTGGTGGTATGGGTGTAGGTGATGCAGTGCATGTTGCATACGCTGAAGCTGTTGATGCAGCGTTTATTACATGTGATGATGCATTGATAAAGAAATGCAGGCATCATAATGTTAAAGTATGGTATGGATTACCCGATGAGTTCGTAAGAAAAGAGAGGATTGGATGAAGAATACACGATACATGGAAAAAGGTAAAATGGTGAGACGTGGGATTAAGGCATTATATCGTGAACTTGGGCCTGTGGAAGCTCAGCGGTTTATACGTATGACGGGTTCCGCCAAGACGGATAGTGTCAAGAGGCACCGAGAATGGCAAGCCGCACAGGATCCGGAAAAATTGCTTAAAAAGGTGGCTGCTTTGCATGATGCACACCAGGCAGGCGCAAAAAATAAATAAAAACTAAACTAGAACAGTTTTTCCTTCTGCCATCGCGCCTTGCGTAAATTTTGACATGCCTTCTCACCGCAGTATTTATGATTCTTTATCCTGGGGTTGGACGCAAAATAGTTACCACATACTCCCATACACTTTTGCTGTGCCATTAATACACTCCTGAAAAAACACACTCAATAATATAAAAATTGTTGATTTTACATAACCGCGTTATTTATATCATTTGTTAATCATGTTCCATTCATCCCTCTTAACCAAAATAAAAATAAAGGAGAACTAAAAGCATTCCTGTATTCCCACAAAAAAGATATCACTTCCACTTACACCGGAGAATTATATCCTTCCACAACTATCGCTTCCATGGGTACCTTTTTGGTATGGACACTCGGAAAGAGGGAATTGGCATAGGTACGCCCCACCTCTTTACGCGCGTCAAGTTAGTTTGCCTCGAACTGCTTGCATAACACCTCTTTCGCAATATCCATTTCAGCCAGAGCGATCACAATTGATTCAATGATGACATGGAAACATTCCGGTTTTAATGTCGATACCAGTGTGCGCATAAAGGCTGATGATCATTACGGCATGCAGCGCCTTATTGAGTATATTTCCCGGTGCCCTTTCTCATTAGCGAGAATGATCAAGCTCACGGATGACGGTAAAGACATGTATAGAGCAAGCCATGCAAATTGCACACGCTACCCAATGCTTGGCAAAGAGATGGACCTTCGGCCAGGTATGAGCAGAAATTATCAGGTCTTTGACCCGCTTGATTTCCTCGCTTCAATCACGCAGCATATCCCCAACAAGGGAGAACATCAGATAAAATATTATGGTACTCGAACAAGAGCAGGGGAATGCGGGAAGATAAGAAGCAGGCTGCCAGCGATGGGTCTATAAACGAACCTTTGACCGAATTTCAGCGGAAATGCAAAATGACCCGGGCCGCGCTTATCAAGTGTGTATATGAAGTTGATCCCCTGGAGTGCCCGAAGTGTGGGGAGGATATGACAA
>JAUVGS010000132.1 GCA_030593665.1 Chitinivibrionales bacterium
AAGTAAGTTCCTTATCAGATTTCTTTCTAAAAAACAAGAAAGTAATCTGTAAGGTACTAACGCGGGATAAACCCGCAAGTAAGTTCCTTATCAGATTTCTTTCTAAAAAACAAGAAAGTAATCTGTAAGGTACTAAGCCGTCATCGTGAAAAGTGATAGTGCTTTTAATAATGTAAAAAGGATACATGATAAACGAAAATATAATCCCTGAGTATTGCAGCAAAGAGATACTGGTGTTAGGCTGCGGAAATGTATTGTTTGGTGATGATGGCTTCGGGCCCGCAGTCATTGAATACATACTCACAGAAGACAATACAGTGGATCACGCATGTTTTCTTAATGTGGGTACCAGTTCCAGAAAGATTCTTTTCAATGTTGTATTGAGTGAAGAAAAACCGAAAAGAATTATTATTGTCGATGCTATGGATTATGGGGGCAAGCCGGGGGCGGTAACAGAGTTAGACCTTAATGCAATTCCCTATAATAAAATCGATGATTTTTCAATGCATCAGGTACCGACATCCAATCTGCTCAGGGAGGTACGGGATATTTGCGGTGTTGAGGTTGTTCTTATAGTATGCCAGCCGGCAGAGATTCCTGAAGAGGTTTGTCCCGGCCTGTCAATGCTTGTTCAGCAGGCAGTAAAGCAGGCAACAGAAATCGTACTACAAAATTGCATGCTTGAACAAACAGAGGATTAAAAGGTATAGAATATGGTAAGTGGCACTGTGGAGTATTGCTTGGTAGTACGGTAGTTAATTGCTTTTGAGATTAAGAAACTCGTTCTTAAGAAGCACTGTGCTGATTTATACTATTCGATGTAATTTAGAGGGATGAAGTACCTTAAGGTGATGTCGAGGATGGTGCAAAAATGCTTATAACACTTCTTGTTAAAGAGAAGGTAGTGTTTCATACACATAAAGCTGCTGTAAAATCTGCAATCATCCGTGGTTAATTAGTTTCTGTTAAATGTTGACAAATGGCCGTCATTGTCATTGTTTATTCCTGCAGTTTATCTGCGTTGGAGAAGTGATTATTTTATTGCCGATACCCGATTATCATCTTAATTTATTTATAATCTGGTTGGATATAAAGCAACACAAGCAATAGAAATGGTTAATGCGGCATTGGAGCAAATGCGGGACTCGTGAAGCGTAAAGGCAAATTATCTATAAAGCATAATTTAGAAATTACAAAGTAATGGCAGAATACAAGACATTCACTGAGGAAGTAGAAGATAGAAGCGGGCAGAAACTGAAACTGTGCTATCAATGCCTGAAATGCTTTGTAGGATGTCCCATGTGCAGCTATATGGATTATAAACCTAATGCCATAATCCGCATGATTCAATACGGTGAAAAGAAGAAGTTGCTTTCAAGCAACGTCATCTGGATGTGTGTGTCATGCATGACCTGCGGGGTCAGATGCCCGAATGACATTGATATAAGTATAATTATAGATGCGTTAAAGGAGATGTCCATAGAAGAAGGGCTGGCGTACACAAAAGAGAAGAAGATAGTGGTATTTCATGAGGAGTTTGTAAGAAGTGTAAAGATGTGGGGCCGCCTTCATGAAATGACATTTTATATACCCTTTATGGCCAGGACCATAATTAAGGTTAAAGCTCGGGATTTAGTTTCTACCATCAGATCCGCAGTATTATTGTTAAGCAGATTCAAGCTGCCATTTATTCCAAAGCGGATCAAGGGAATTGAAGAGATACAGAATCTGTATAAAAAAGGTCATAAAACAAAAGGCCAGTTGGTCGGAAAGGGATAGACGTTGGAAGTTTCTTATTATCCCGGCTGCACGGCACATTCAACATCCGTTGAATATGCTACATCCGCACAATCAGTATTTGCGGCGTTGGGTGTAAAGCTTTCTGAAATAGACGACTGGAACTGTTGCGGTGGAGCATCCGCAAAGAGTTTAAGTAATTTACTTGGTCTTGCTCTTCCTGCCAGAAACATCGCAAAAGCACAGGAGAAAGATTTACCGCTGGCAATTCCCTGTACCGGTTGTTTCAATGCGGTAAAACGTGCTCAGAAAGCCCTTGAGAATGACCCGGAGATGAAGAAGCAACTTGAGGAGGTTGTAGGATTTACGTATAAAGGCAGTGTCGCTGTTAAAGCAATGCATGAAGTGCTGCTGGAAATGGTAAGGATTGATAAAATTAAAGATGCGGTGAAAAGACCTCTTACCGGACTGAAGGTGGTCTCCTATTATGGATGTCAGTTAGTTCGTCATCCTGAGATTGTGCAAATGGGTGATTACGAGAATCCAATGTTTTTTGATGAAATTGTAGAAGCGCTGGGAGCGGAAGCATTAGATTGGTCTTATAAAACGGATTGTTGTGGAGTAGATGCATCCCTGACCCATGCGAAAGTCGCAAATGACAGGGCTGATAAAATCTGTTCCATGGCTGTGGAAGCGGGCGCGAATTGTATTATATCAAGCTGCGGACTTTGCCAGATAAATCTTGATATGTATCAAACAGGTAAAGGTTATGGTAATATACCGGTATTTTATTTTACGGAATTAATGGGAATAGCAATGGACTTACCCAAAAGAAATAAGTGGTGGGTTAATCACGTTGTAAACCCCGTACCCTTATTGAAATCAGTAAATCTTAAATAGACTATGAGTAAAATGGCGAATAGGGATGTGTTAGTAATTGGCGGTGGTATTGCAGGAGCACAGACAGCTTTGTTGCTGGCTGAGAAGGATCGTCGTGTATTTATGTTAGACTGTGCGCCTGCTATTGGCGGTTTCTTCCCGCTTCTGGACCGGCAGTTTCCCACCAACTCCTGCGGTGTCTGTTTCATGAGTCCGAAACCGCCGGCTTTATGCCCGATATATGAAAGCGATTTCCACGAGAATATAGACGTCATTACCAACGGTGATGTTACAGGGCTTAGCGGTGAGGCTGGTAACTTTGAAGTTACCTATACCGCCAGACCGAGATTTGTTGATATAGAGAAATGTACGTTATGTGACAAATGCACTGATGTCTGCCCGGTTGAAGTTGACAGTAAATTCAGCGAAGGCCTTGAAAAACGTAAAGCGATTTACCTGCCGTTTGCACAGGCAATACCACGCTCCTATGTGATTGATGAAAAGACATGCACGAAATGTGGCGAATGTATTAAAGTATGCACTCCGGAAGCTATCAACCTTGAAGAGAAACCGGAGGATAAAAAGCTGAAGGTAGGCGCAATTGTCATGGGATTCGGTTTTGAGCCTTTTGCCGCAAAGCTTAAGGGTGAGTTTGGTTTAGGCAGATATAAGAACGTACTCTCCAGTATTCAGTATGAGCGTATGCTTAGTTTTTCCGGGCCGACAAGCGGTTCTCCACAGCGCCTGTCCGATGGTAATGAGGTAAAGAAGGTCGCTTTTATTCAATGCGTAGGATCACGTGATATTGCCTGTGGCCGGGAATACTGCTCAAGTATCTGCTGTATGTATGCAACAAAGCAGGCTATGGTTTCAAAAGACCGCGCAAAGGATCTGGATGCAGCAGTTTTTTATATGGATATACGTACCATGGGTAAGGATTACGAGCGGTATTACGAAAAAGCGAAAAATGAATATGGTGTTAGATATATAAGAAGCGCAATTTCGAGTATTCGGGAGCTGAAAAGAACGAATAACCTCCTGGTTACCTATGGGACGGATAGCGGTGAACTGAAAGAGGAAGAGTTTGACACTGTGGTACTTTCTGTCGGATTTACCCCGCCGGAAGATATAAAGCGGATTGCCACAAGTCTGGGTGTTGATTTAAACGAGTACAGCTTTTGTGCAACCAACGAGTTCACTCCTACAAGCACCTCAGTACCGGGAATTTACGTGGGTGGGGCTTTAAGGGAGCCGAAGGATATTCCGGAGACCGTTGTTGACGCTTGCAGCGCTGCTGATGACGTTTCAAACCTGCTGGATATATTTGAAGAAAAGGATACCGGCGATAGCGCAGAAAAAAGAGTTTTACCGGAGATAGAGGAGCTAAGAACCGGTATCTTTTTATGTGATACGAAAGGAATGCTTCAGCAGAGACTGAATATGGATGCAATCATCGATAGCCTGAAACAGGATCCGGGCATCGTCTGTATAGAGAAAGTTGATATTACCTCCCTGAAAAAGGGCATGGACACGGTAAAGAAAATTATAATCAAGAAGCAGTTGAACCGGATTATAATGGCTGGATACAGAAGCATGAGCCTGAGCCGGAAACTGCGGAAAGGTTTCAGTGAAGCTGAATCTGAAAATCTCTATATCGATTATACAAATATCGGAGAACAGTGTGCCGATGTGCACAGGGATGATCCTGCGGCCGCGACGAAAAAAGCAGTGGGGTTGATTTCCGCGAGTATCAGAAAGGTGAAACGCGGCTGTCCGGTAAGAGTCGGGAAGAAGAAGCTGCAACCGGGGGTCCTGGTGGTCGGTGGCGGCATAACCGGTATGACAAGCAGCCTGAGCCTTGCACAGCAGGGAATTAAGGTAACGCTTGTCGAAAAGGAAAGCGAGCTGGGCGGCCTTGGAAGAACAGCTCATTTCACCCTGAAAGGATCGGATATTCAAAGCCTGGTGAAAAGTCTCGTATCAAAGGTTGAGTCACAAGAAGATATAGAAGTATTTAAGGAAGCCGGGCTTAAATCCCTGACAGGAACATGGGGTAATTTTTATTCCCGGATATCAATTGGAGAAGAAGAAAAAGAGATTCTGCACGGCGCAGTCATATTTGCGACCGGCGGCAGGGAAGCTTCCGTTGAAGAATATCTTTACGGTGAAAGCCGGAATGTGGTAACCCAGAGGCAGTTCGAAGGCCTTGTTGCAGAGTCTGATGAACGGGTAAAAAATGCTAAAAATATTGTGATGATTCAATGCGTTGGATCAAGGGATGAAGACCGTCCCTACTGCAGCCGTGTCTGCTGCAATCACGCAGTAAAAAATTCCCTGAAGCTGAAAGAGATTAATCCCGGGGTGGATATCCATGTTCTGAATCGCGATATCAGAACTTATGGATTTTATGAAAAGAAATATCTTGAGGCACGGGGAAAGGGTGTTGTCTTTGTACGGTATGAGGTAACTGACAAACCGAAAGTATCGGAAAAAGACGGTAAAGTTGCAGTGAACTTTTTTGACGCTATTGTTAATGAACAGAAAACCGTTGACGCGGACGTGCTGGTTCTTTCGGTGGGCACAGAGCCTAATGACAACCGGGAACTGGCGGAAATAGCGGACGTCGAGTTAAATGCAGACGGTTTCTTTGCAGAAGCTAACCCGAAGTCTGCTCCGCTTGATTCGGTAGACCGTGGTAAGTATTTTTGTGGACTCTGCCATTCGCCGAACCATATCGAGGATGCGCTATGTCAGGGTAAAGCAGCGGCTGCCAGGGCGTCTGCCCTGTTGTGGAGCGGTGTTGAGAGCTTGTCCGAAAGCCAGGCTTTTATGAATGAACGTCGTTGCAGCGGTTGCGGAATTTGCGTTACCACATGCCCCTATGATGCACGCATCATTGATAAGTCAACGAATAAGGCAGTGGTTCTTGAGGAACTTTGCAGGGGTTGCGGTACCTGCACTATAGCGTGCCCCAATGGAGCTTCACAGCAACTCGATTTCGAAAGGGTAACAATGCTTGAGATGCTGAATGAAATATTAGAATCTTAGAAGATTCTTATCCAGCTTCGCTGGACCGGAATGAAACAAGAATCTCGTTAGATATATTATGAAGGAGTAACTATATGGCAGACTTTGAACCTAAGATAGTGGCATTCCTGTGTAACTGGTGTACTTATACCGGTGCAGACCTTGCAGGGACAAGCCGGCTTCAGTATCCACCGAATGTACGGATAATACGCCTCATGTGTTCCGGTGCGGTTGATATTATATATGTATTGAAAGCTCTTATTGAGGGAGCTGACGGTGTATTAATCGGCGGATGCCATCCGGGAGATTGCCATTACCAGAATGGAAACTATAAAGCTCGCAGACGTGTTGCGATTCTGAAAAAGATATTAAACCAGCTTGGATATGATGAGAATCGGGTATGGCTTCGGTGGATAAGCGCGTCGGAAGGGAAACTGTTTGCCGATACGGTAACCCAGATGGTTGACGAACTCAAGGCAAAGGGTCCGAATCAAATAAAAGAACTGTGGACTGCGTAAATGGAGAATAGATAATGAAAAGTGTGACATTGGAAGTAAAGAATAACGACGTTGTAGAAACCCTGCAGGAATTCCTGGGTCAGTTGCTGGAGAAAAACTTTGTTGATACGTTATTGATAC
>JAUVGS010000209.1 GCA_030593665.1 Chitinivibrionales bacterium
GGATTTATGAGGATATTGGATAAAATCGAATTGCTGGATGTGTCTCGGGATTTGGAAAAGTTAGTGACGATTAACCTACTGTGAAAATCGGTGTTTAATGAATCGTAAGTGATGAATGCGAAATGGGTGTATAGATTGTTATATTCGATTTTCATAATAAATAAGGTTTTAGAGCTGGTTGGTTTCACCTGGTTACTAAGGTGTTAAAAACAGTTATAAGATTTTTTTATTTCCGCCACCTGCAATAACTCCAAAGTTTTAACATTGTGTTAAGCAGATGGTCATGGGAATGACCTTTTTAATTCTTTTTTTTTAAGAATTTATCTTATAACTTAGTGTCTTTGTGTCTTCGTGGCAAATCTTTTATTTAGACCTAAGTAAAACCTTCCGTAGTTTTTCATCCATCGCAAGCAGTTTTTCAGACGATTTTTCTGAAATAAAAAAAGAACTCCGTGCAGGCTGAATCCATGACTGCGGCGTATGGCTCACCCGCAGGGGCGTTACCGGCAATATCCCT
The DNA here is from genome assembly GCA_030593665.1 of Chitinivibrionales bacterium. Next base: position 518 of record JAUVGS010000209.1, read on the forward strand.
CTTTTTGTTTCAGGATTATATGCGTCATCGCCAAGTATCTGTTTCAGCTCAACGTAAGTATCAGGAAGCCGGTGGCGTTTTTTACCGATAAACCGAAACAGGGTGACCCCGCCTGGCGCAAGCATCTCATGCAAAGTATACGCAACACTACTCATTGGATGACGCGCATTTATTTCAATCACCGGGGCAAGCCGCACCTCTCCCTTTTTGTCAACCCACTCAAAGGAATCCATTCCGGCAGGGCCGAAATAGCCTGCCTCATACAATTCCATTGCCGAACCATATATGGCTATATCAAGCTTTTCCCGCCACCGTGCAATTACCTCATCATGAGAATCAATCATATCGGCAAAAAAAGTCCCGGCCAGGTTTGAGAGGGTTCTGTGATGCCTGATATCCGACACACTCCCTTGTGGTGAGATGGTACACCTGCTGGAAATATCTGCCGTTCGTGTGTACCACGGCTCGACGACTACGCCACAACCTTCTGCGAAGAAGGTATCAAGCTGCTTCAATTCACTTTCAAGTAAATGCCGGTCTTCTTTCCGGATAAAACCATAACCGGCATTACCGTAATCCGGTTTAATCACCAGGGGAAACCGCTGCCACGAATCCAGCGTTATTATTAATTCATCCTTCGTGGCACAATAGCAGGCGCCGGGAACGCCGGAGCCGGTCTTACGGTTACACTGCAAGCTGAACTTCCTCGAATTCACCTCCCGGACGATTGACAAATCAGGATGCACACAGTGTGCTTCAGCCTGTAACAATATGTCACGCGCCTCGCTATTCCATCCCCACAGCACCCCATGCATACCGGAACACTTCTGCCCGATCGATACCGGTTCCGGGCAATCCAATCCATGGTGCGTGAGATACTCCCAATACTCATCAGGAACTGAAATGGAAAGAAGTATCCTGTCGCAGGCGCGTGCGCAGGGAATAAAAAGTGTACCCATCTCTGCCGCAGCCGGAATTAGTTCTGCGGTATCATAGTTACCGAGGGAAAGGTCAAAAAGAGGATTGCAGTAAAGAAGGGCAGGATCGGCAGAATTGGTAAATAACTGATAAACGTTCACAGAACGCTGAAATTTCATATTTCTAATTTCCAATTTCCACCACGAAGTAGCTATTGGTACGCCTATTTTAAAGACTGACCAATAAATTTCAAGCCATAATTAATGACGGGGTATTATTTTGTCCCATACACTCGACACTGTTTTCTTGGGCCGCCAGATGAAGCGGCAATTCAGGCATTTCACTCGCCGCTTTCCACGCAATGTCCGGATAGGGCTGAAAAAAAACGGATCATAATACTCAACAACATCACGACCGCATTTTGGACAGGTCTCCGATGGCGGATCCCAGAATGAGTCCCACAACTGGCTTATTATATTATCACTCTTCCACAGCTTCATTCGCTGGTGACGATGATGACGTGAACCGCGTGAAGGCATAATGGTCTCCTGCTTTCTGTATCAGGCACTTTCCTAAATAACCGGTGACGGGAGAAACAACTGTAAATAGGAACGCTGCGCAAACAGATCGGTCATTCCCGCAATATAATCAGCAGTAATCCGTGACTCCGGTGTAGTCTCCGTATAATTGGTATTCTTTATAAAATCAAACAGCACTCCGACACTTGGCGCATCTTTAATAACTTTACTGATATACGATACATTTCTTCCACGATCCGATTTCCTGAGTATCTCCATCAACCTCCTGAAGAGCTGCTCAAGAACATGCTCACCCTTTTGCGCCCTACTTTCCACATCAGGATGAAGATATATGAACCGGTAGTTAAAATCTCTTAACTGCTTCATAAGTTCAAAAACAGTATCACTCAGTTTTATGGCGTCAGTATCAACACTGCCGGCGATTGTATCGTTTACAAAACGACCTATTATTTTACCGTTTTCAGTACCAAGGCCTCTGGCGACCTCCAGGGGAATATCCTTCTTTTTAATAAGTCCCGCCTTAATACCATCCTCCAAATCCCTGCCGAGAAAGGCGATCCTATCGACCATACGCACCAGGCATCCTTCCAGGGTCGAAGGATAACAGGTCCTGTCCGTAATATCTTCCAGAGTATACAGGTCTTTTTTCCGGTCCGGTGAAACGCTCTGTTCAAACTGTTCGCCGCAATGATTAAGAATACCATCCCGCACTTCATAGGTTAAATTGAGTCCTGCGCCGTGACCGGTTAATTTATCAACAACGCGTAATCCATGCACCTCATGTTTGAATCCTTCCGGTATTCTTTCTTCAATAAGCAGGTTATTGAGGACCCGCTCCCCGATATGGCCAAAGGGTGTATGGCCGAGGTCATGCGCCATGGCAATTGCATGAATAAGGTCGGTATTCAGGCCAAGGCAGCGGCCGATTATTGTCGCGATACTTGACACATGCAGCACATGCTCCATGCGCGTACAGATATGGTCGTTGTCGGGCGACAGAAAGACCTGTGTTTTATGCTTCAGACGTCTGAACGGCGGGCTGTGCAGTATACGCGTGTCATCACGTGCAAATTCAAGACGGAACGGGTCCTTCTGTATAGGATACTTCCGCCCCAGGGATTCACTGCTTTTTTTAGCAAACGGCGAAAGCCGTTTTTCTTCCTGGAGAAGATAGTTAACTATATCCGCTTCTTTTTTCATACACCGTTTACTGAATCAAGAAAAGTGTTCACAAAGGTAATCTGCTCTTCCGTTTCCAATGCCAGACGGCAGTTGCGGACCTTTTCTATTGCGGCAGTGCCGTCAATTGAAAAATGGAGTCCGACAATACTGGCAAGGACGATACCGGTTCTGCCGATCCCTGCATAACAGTGCACACAGAGCGGCGTATTATCACGTAAAATTGTTTCAGCCTCCCTGATAATCCGCTCATATGCTTCTAAATCCGAGGGAGTACCAAAGTCAGGGATAGGAAAAGAGAGCCACTGTATCCCAGCTTCCTGACACAACCGGCTAAAGAATTCCGGCATATTTCTCAACGACAACAGACTGCGGATGCCGATATTATAAAGGCCGCGCAAATCTGATAAAACATACTCTTCAACCGGAGATATCGACTTCCCCGGCATTGCACTCCCGGCAAGTTTATCCGGAATAATCCACGAAAAATTCTGTATTGTCATCACACTCCTATCTCTTTTAAGCCAGGAATAGAAAATATATAAAATAAACAATGAAACGACAATTGTAGAACTCTTCTGCAAAACGTTATTTTATATGGTTGTTATCAAAACAATAATCCGGATAACAAATCGTATTAAAGTACATCGAAAAAACTATATCTATATCCTGTTATTATGAAAATCTCTATAGTATATCTTATGATACCTCCAATTTCAGCTCTTATCGGCTGGATCACCAACTATATAGCCGTTAAGATGATTTTCCGGCCGCGAAAGCCCCATACTTTTCTGGGTATAACCTTGTGGGGACTTATACCAAAACGAAAATCAGACCTGGCAAAAAAAATAGGAGAAACTGTTGAACATGAACTCATCTCACATCAGGATATTCATACCGTGGTTAATACCCCGCAATTCCATGAAGATATCCTTCGATCGGTTATGCAGGCAATCGACAGGTTTATTGAACAAAAACTCGGAACCAATCCGATTGTCTCTATGATACTCTCCAATGAAGCGACAAGGGTGATTAAAGAAATGATTAAAAACGAGCTTCGGGGCATCCTTCCCGTTTTCATGGAAGATATTTTTAAAAAAGTAGAGCATCGCCTTGATTTTAAGGAAATCGTACGGAATAAAATTGAACACTTTGACCTTTCTAAACTTGAACAAATTGTGTATAATATAGCGGCAAAAGAGCTGAGATCGATTGAAATATTCGGCGGCATCCTCGGCTTTTGTGTTGGACTTGCGCAGGTTGCTATTCTAACGCAGATAAACTACAAGTAAGTTCCTTATCAGATTTCTTTCTAAAAAAACAAGAAAGCAATCTGTAAGGTACTAATAGCAGGCAGCAAATCATTTTCAATATAATTGTAACTGTTCAGGTTTAATGTTACAAAGCAGTCGAAGCACTTGTATACTATATCCTAATCGTACTCATAATCAATTTTAATTTCCTTTCGATTAAGAGTAAGTGTAAGAGTAAGAGTAATATTATGAATATGAAAAAACACCAACGTCTGAAAATAACCTTATTGCCTTTTTTCATAATACTGCTCCTTTTCAGGAGTAACGCTACTGTTATCTATACCGATATAAGCCAGGACAGTCTCACCCTTGGTGAAAGAATTGAATTG
>JAUVGS010000538.1 GCA_030593665.1 Chitinivibrionales bacterium
CTGTTCGAGTTTAAATATTTCTTTATCGGCCCGAATTTTAACTCGCTTGGCAATGAATATCTCTCTGTCAACAAGGCGGGTTTTCAGTTTGTTGAGGAGTTGCGCCTCTTCAGCGGAAAGGTTTTTATTAAAGGTGATCTCAAGTACTACAAGGATGATCTGCACAGTGTGAAATCCGCCCCAACCAGAAAAGTTGCTTTTAACGGCCTCGCAACGATCATGTGGAACAGTAATGTCCCCTATTTTACCGTGATGGTTATTTCAAATGACGAACTGACGCAAACCTCCCGGGATACAACCCCGCCGCAGCGTGATAATGCCTATAACCAGATTGGCACTACGATTCAGTATACCAGGGATTTCAGGAAAACATCGCATACGTTCGCATTGACCTATAATTACAATAATTACAATTCGAAATTCTATTCGAACAATATCCTCACCAGGTATGCTCTTCATGGCAACAATGGCTTTTTCTCTATCATTACCAATTATACGGAGATACCGATTCAAACCCGCGCAAGCCTGTCAGGCTTTCTCTCTACCGGTGATTACAGTGTCAACCGACTAGCGCCATCTGCCGGGGTGACCTGGTATATCCGGCCGGATAAAATGTATGCGAACGCGGATATCGGATTTGAGCATATTAACGACAAGGCTGATGAAGCGCACAATTACTGGAACATCAAATCAAGCTTTACCTACGATATTTCCCGCAGGCATTCCCTGTATGCGGAAGCCGGGCTGGATAGAAAGGTGGCAGCGGACTATATCGATCCGCATCTGCAGGTGACGTATGAGTTCAGGTATTGAAGCTGATAGCAGGTATTTTGATTTAATAGAGGTAATTGCAAAAGTAATGGGATTTTATTAAACCTGGATTGAAAAGAAAATCCAGGCCACACAATTTACCTTTTATTATTTGTCACACTTGTCCAGGGCACCTGCGGTCACGTATTCCTCTTACACCAACAGGCTTTGCCGACTTAAGAAGTTGTACCATATCTTTCTGGCTGGGAACATGGCGGGGGATATTCCTGCGAACTTTCGGCAGTACCACATACTCACTTAAATCACATGGTATTAAGTTTTCCTCTTTCATCAACCGGAAAAATGTTTTTAAGACAGTAAGTCTGGCTACAACGCTCTCCTGACTTAAATATCGGCCATCTCCTATCTGTTCGAACTTGATATGGGCATGGTATGCTTTGATATGTTCCGCGCGAATATCATCTGTTAAGCGTATGGTCTCCTGTTCTTCAAGATAAAGGAAAAACTGTTTTATACGGGATGTATACTCCTCAATGGTCCTTTCTGAATAGCCTTTTAATGTCAGCTTTTCTATGAACTGATGCAGTTTTATTGCTTCCATTTAAAAACCTCCTGTTTTTCTGTGCCGGTCTTTTCGGCGTCGACCTGAGCGATCCATTATATATACATTTCCCGGACGAAGTGTCGAACTTTTTGTAACACACTTAATAACAATAAGTTAACCTTCGTCAAAACCCCGGACGAACTTGGACGAATTTTCCGATATTTTCGGGCTAAGTCATTGATAAAGAGTTCTCGACGCTTTAGCGGCGTTAGAACTCTTATACCCTTGGGTATTTTATGTTTTTGCATCTTAAATGGCCATCCTTGTATCACTCTTGCCATTGTCAAGTAAAATGTACCGGTATGCTGAACCTTGTCTGCCTGTGCTTATCTGTCCCACATAACCAAGTTCAACAAGAGTGTCTATATTTTGTCTCACCTGCTTCTCACTCCATCCGCTCCACTCTCTCAACTCCTTTCTGGTAAAAGGAACTGAAGAATAATCTTCCATGCTTTCAGGTTCTTTGCCATGATGTTTTTTGTATTTCTCTGTTACCAGATCATTAATATGGTCTAACAGGGTTCTGCC
>JAUVGS010000305.1 GCA_030593665.1 Chitinivibrionales bacterium
GTTTACCTACATCGGAGTGCCGGAAAACCTGCATAATGACACATTGATCCTTCCGAGTGATAGTCATGTCGTTGCCATGTCTGAATATATCCATGTGGGTACGCCGATGGATAGTATTCTGGAACGGAAACAGAATTCTATAGTTTTCATTATAGATAACTCCGGAAGCATGCAGGATTCTGACGGTAATGACCGGTGGGGTTCCCGATTTACCGTCACAAATGATTTAATTGATACGATAAAAAATATCAATCCAAAAACGGAGGTCGGCCTTGTAATTTTTGGAACTAATCTCTATTTTGATTCAAATGATGACAATCTTTTTGAAAACTGCCCCGCGTGGAACGACGGATCATACATTCCTCTTTTGCAGCTTAATAAATCCTACAACGGTAAAACCGGGTATGAGATACTTAAAGGGTATCTTGCTACGGATACTATTGGTTCGAGTCCCTCTGATTGGGTTGATTTAGAGTACCACCCTTCGGATTTTATGCTCAGTGGACAGTCAACAAATATTTATGCTGGTTTTGAAGCTGCTAAACATGGCATGCTTTCTTCAACTTTTGCAAATGAAAAACACTTTAACATCTTTTTTTCCGATGGTGACGCAACCTGGCCAATAGATGTTACTTTAAAGGATGCTTTTAAAGAGGGTAAAGATTGTCCCACGACATTTACCGTTTATTTTACTCAATTGACTACTGCGCCACAGAGTCTTACGGAGATGACCACAAATATACAGAACAATGGATATTCCTCATCCAATCCCCTGAGCGATCTCTGGACAATTAACACAGACTATGATACTTTAATGAGTTTGCTGATGGAAAACGTGATCGGGCAAATTATGGGGAATGTAAAGATAGCAAAGCCGGTTAAGTTGACTGTTGACAATACGGATATTGCAACGACCTGGGATGGTATCGGATTTCTTTTTGACAAGCTCTTTGAACTTCTCGGGATATATACCGATTTCAATTTTATTATCGATTATGAAGTCTATAAAGATTCTGTAACAGTAGCAGGAGACACTATTCAGGTCAAAATAATGGATACAACGCATGTTGTTGATTTTACCGTTAAACTCGAAAACGATGTTTCCGTGCCGGATTCGGTTGCCTTAACCTGGTGGGGGAGGAGACTTGAGTTTTTCCATAGTGATACACTCGTGAACCTCATTGATGAGACAATGGAAACCGTTGAAATTCGCTTTACCGAATATGAAGTTGATACGACCTACGGGTATGAAGACGTCTCTATTATTATTACAAATTCGAATGGGGCAACACTTGATGAAGAGACATTTAAATTAACCGACCAGGGAGGGTATTTATCCTTTAAATTCCCGAGAACCGTGGCGGATCCGGTACCCGGAGACGGAACCCTTCAGCACCAGAGTCCTGATGATATCATTGCCATATTCAGAAACAAAGACCTGGTACTTGACACACTGCGTATCAGTACGCCCTACCTGCTCAGCGGGGTTTTAATGGCCAATAATGGAACATACTTTGACAATAACGCGGATGGGTATATCGACAGTATTGCCATAGGAATACTTGGAACGAAAATAAAGGAAAATGTCGATGAGCTGATGGATAATATCAAGCTGCCCGATTTCAGAAATTTTGACGTGATAAGTTACAACGCATTTAATGGCGGTATCGGTGTTATTGTTAAGGAAGGTATGACGGTAATGCCGAGGACCTATGTGACTGATGAGGATATCCTTGTTGTCACGGACACGGTCATCCTGTCACAGGGCGGTATGCTTATTCCTTCAACCGTTCGCATTATCGATTCTGTGGCCCCTGTTATAAATAGTGCAAGCCTGATCGACTCTTTGAAATTATCAGGAAGAGACGAGCTTACCATTACCTTTTCGGAAACGGTAGAACCGATAACCGGGGATATGCCGTTTAAGTTCTTTCAGGTAAACGGCGCGAAAAAATATGATGCAAAATTGAGCGTCATAAGCCAGAATGGTGAAATTGGTTTCTTCAAAGTAGAGTCACTTATCGGAGTTTCTTCGATACAGGATGGAGACTCCGTCAGGATTAACTGGACATTGCAAGATAATGTGTTTGACTCACTCGGAAACAATCAGGATAATCCTGAGAATGTACGGCGTGAAATTAATGTCACTCTTATTAAAGTTGTCCTGAATGTAAAGAAAGGGATATACTTTGACAACAATGCCGATGGGTTTGTTGACAGTGTGTTTGTCGAAATTTCAGGAGAGAAGATACAGGAGAATGCCGATGGGTTGGTCGATGCGATAACACTGCCTGATTTCCGGAAGTTTGAAATAAAAGATTATAACGCTGCCAACGATGGGATCGGAATCTATGTGAATGAAAAAGCTTCAATACCCACTACTTTCGTAACGAATGAGGATTATATATTCATTAAATATTCGATATTACCGCAAGGGGGCGTTGTTATGGCGGACACCGTTCCTATCATTGACAGTGTCGCTCCTGTCATACATTGGAAAACAAATAGCGCCATACTCATTGATTACAAAGACCCATTACAAGCTGATACACTCGCGGTTCAATTTTCGGAGCCTATCAAGGAAATTGATCATAAGGTACCATTCTACTTTTTAGATATCTCCGATAATAATAAGGTGTTTACCGCTGAACTTGAGGTTATAAAACATTATGTTGATATCGTGCATTTTGAAGTAACCGGTATTAATGATAATGTTGCTTCCATGCAGGATGGGGATTCAATCTGGATTCATGAAGGCAACCGTGTCGGTGATAAAGTAACAAACTATCAGAATAACAAAAAAAATATTCGCCGAAAACTTACGGTTGAAACAAAGTTAACCCCCTTTGACCTTACTCCGGTGTCTATTACCCCTATCGATCTTGGTGATATTAACAATATCCAGGGAATACCGGATGAAATTATAGACATTCTCATAGATCAAAACATTTTTGATGACTTACAACTTGAGCAAAACGAAAACGGTGATTGGATTGGTATGATACTGCAGGTACTACCTGATGATATTGAGTTATTATTGGATGATTTTGAGCTTGAAGGATATATCTCTATACTGGATGCCGTAGGTAACCATGTTATTAAAGAGAAGAAAATGGCATTTGATAAAGAGACAAAAAGTCTTCTATATGTATGGAATGGCAGGAATTCAAATGGCAGGTATGTCGGTGCGGGTTCATATCTTGCAGTTTTTAAAATTATTCCCTATCCGGAAGGGAAAGGAGGGGAAAAATCTCCTGTGCAATTTAAGAAGATATTAATTGGCGTAAAAGATTAATAAGGAGAATATTTAGAAAACGTTTTTTGTTTTTGTAGCCGTTCAGTCTGGATGAAAGGTTTTACCTGTAAAGGAATCGTTGTGTGAAAGTTCTCAAACTTACATTAGTGTGTGTCATGTTACCATAATTAATGCACAGGTGCGTGTTATTACGTCAGATACAACAACTGATCCTAACGCAGATAAACTGCAAGTAAGTACCTTCACGAAATAATTTTCTACCAAGAAATGGCAGAAAATTATTTCTAAGGTACTAACGCGGGAAAAATTCGCAAGTAAGTACAGAATTCTGGACATAGGCCATTTTTATCGTTGCGTGTTTTTCTCAATCTGAAATTGCAAGATTAATTTAGTGCCGGGGTATGTAACTTTTCTTTCAGAGAGCAGTTTACATAGTTTTTCAGCGG
>JAUVGS010000341.1 GCA_030593665.1 Chitinivibrionales bacterium
ATGGTGGAGATGTAACGCGAAAAAACAAACTATTGGATAAGCAGAAAGCGGGTAAACGCCGGATGAAACAATTCGGGAGAGTAAACGTTCCGCAAAAAGCTTTTCTTTCGGTACTCAAGAGCAATTAGCCCGTGTAATGGAAAAATTATATCCGCCTTTAAAAACAAAGAAATAATGGGTTTCAGGTAGTTTTTTTTTGGGCTACAAGCGGCGTTATCGGTAAGGCACTCTATGAAATTGGCAGAGGATACTGCTTTTTATTAATTTCCCTATTTAGTTCTACACACCACCCTGCCACGCATGTCGGTTAGAGTTATGATTGTATTGTCATCACCTATCGCGTACAACTGATACGAACCACCGTTTTTACCAACACGAATAAATACACTGCCTTTTTCATACATTTTTTGAACTATTAAATTGATTCAGCGACAATCTAAGCAGTTGATCAGTAAAAATGGGCGTAATTTAAATCACATTATAATTCGTTTTTTTGTGACAGCACGACTCATTTATTCGGATGTCGGGGAATAAAGAGTGTGATAAAGAGGATGTTTTCCGAATATTCATACTTATATCCAGTTTTAGGTGAAATAGTTAATTTTTTTTAGAGTATATTATATATGTAAGAGTACGTTGACCGGCAATTTCCAGGTATTCGTTTCGAAAGAGATGGTGAAAAGGATATGATATACGCCATGCATTTAATTTTCAAAAATAAATAATGAATTTCTTAAAAAATGCAGCAGTTTTCATTTGCATAGGAATCGCATGCCTTACCGTAAGTACGGTGGCGCAAGACATTACCTGGTCCTGGAGTAATCTTGGCGAGTTTTATATGTATTCAAGGTTCCCGCAAGGCTCGTCACAATTCAAAGGCGGCGGCGATGTTGACACTTACGGTAATCTTATTTATGTAAACAGGTATGATGGAAATCTGGACGTGTATGAAGTTAGTATTCCAGACGGTACCAATGAAAATCAGCACCCTGATAATCCTGACGCACCGGGGCCTGTTGCCCCGAGAACTCTGAAATTTATTAAAACATACAAAATACCCCAACTGGCTTTGCCTACAAACGGGGAGTTATATGCAACGGAAAAAGGTGTTTATTTTTTAAAAAGAGATGACACACCGAAAACAATATTCTACTATGAATTTGCGACCGGAAACATTACAACAATATGTGACGGTACAAATTGGGTTAAGTTACATGTCCTCGGTTATGACGATATAAATGATGTGTGGTACGGTGGTTCCGCTTATGATTTTACCGTAAAACGAACGGTCTACAGCTTCAGTCCAACGGCAAAATCCTGGATAAAAGAGTTTTCTTATGAAGATCTCAGCGGGGGACATTTTGATGGTATGGAGGTGATAGCGACAAAAGAGGGAACCAAAATATACCTTTCCGACATGACATCCGATTATATCGGGATAGTTACCAGAGAAAACGATTCTTGGAAAACGGTCACCTTAAATAAATATAAGGACAGCAATGCCGAAGATGTTGAAGGTATGGGGTATGGCGCATTTAACCACTTCTGGGCAACGTCACATGAAGTATTATATGAAATTGGCGGCGGCGGATTGGCTGTTGTTGTGCCGCCTGAAACGGTAACGGTCTCAATTCCTGTGGAACAAACATTTTCGGTAGAAGAGCATTCACCAGGAGGAACCTACGTTGGTGATATAAGCATTACTTCATCGAGTGTATCGAAAGCAAAGATGAAAATTATTAATGCCGTTCCGGAATTCGAGGTCAGCTCCCAAAGCCTGTTTGCAATAACGGTGGCAAACGGAGCAGACCTTGATTATAATACGCAGAATGTCTATCAACTTGTAGTGGTTGCCTATACTGATGCGGGTATTGTTACCACTCCGGACACTTCTATTGTTACTATACATATTATTCCGAAAACCGGTATTGCCGATGGTTTGAATAACGGTATACTGAATACCGTATTATCTTTTTCCGTTAAAGGAGATAATCTTATACTTAAAGGGCTTTCACCCGGCGCCTATGATTTGAGGATTACCAATTTAAAAGGGCAGGGTATACTGACACGAGTGAACGCTCGTGATGCGATTGTTAACATAGCATCATTTCCTGTGGGTATCTATCTTGTTTCCATGACATCGGGGAATAAAAATGTATTAAAAAGAATATATATCAATAGATGAGTGCTTTCGATAGCTGAAGATGAATAATAATCAACATAATACTATATCTTTTTCCGGTTTAAGGGGGGAAAATGAATTTCTCAAAAGCAGTAGCGGTTTTTGTTTATGTCGGCGTTGTGTGTTTTATCACCAGTACGGTTGCACAGGATATTAAATGGTCGTGGAACGATCTTGGTGAGTTTTATCTGTATTCCGAATTTATTCGTGGCTCGTCAGAATTCAAAGGCGGAGGTGATGTTGATACCTATGGCAACCTCATTTACGTTAACAGGGATGGTCAGGTGGTTGACGTCTATAAGGTCACTATTTCTGATTCGACGAAAGCGAGTATGCATCCGGATAATCCCGAAGCAACCGGCCCTGTCGAACCAAGGACCCTGACCTTTATAGAAACCTATAACGTCCCTGATTTATCCTGGCCGACAACAGGTGAATTGTATGCAGTGGATAGCGGATTTTATTATCTCAGTAACAGAGATGTGAATTTTTTTGACTTTGCGACAAAAACAAAAAAGGTGATATATAAGGCTGTTAACGAGTTTCCCGCTATGCACTTGCTTGGATATGACGAAGTAAATGACATTTGGTATGCCGGCCCTCGGGATACCAGAACGGTTTCTCGTTTCGATATGACATCGAAAACATGGGAAACCGTTTTTACTTTTGACACCCTTTTCGGCGAACATTTTGACGGACTGGAAGTAATATCGACCCCAAAGGGTATAAGTATTTACGTTTCCGACATGACATCCGACTATATTGGCGTTGTTACCAACGATAACGGTTCCTGGAAAGAGCAATCTTTGAACAAGTATGATGGGAGCGCCGGCTATGTTGAGGGTATGGGGTACGGTGCGTTAACTCATTTTTGGATCACAACCGGTGGTATGGGCCTTATAGGATTGGATACGGGAACCCTTTGTGAAATTGGCGGCGGTGGACTTACTGTTGTGATTCCCGATACGATAACAGTAAGCATTCCTGTTGAACAGACATTTTTAGTAGTAGAACATTCTCCCGCAGGAACTGTAGTTGGTGAAATAAATATCAATTCATCAAATACCGTTAAAACGAATCTTAAGATAATAAACACTGTCCCCGAATTCGATGTTTCCGAGCAATCACCATTCGAGATAACGGTCGCGGTCGGCGCTGATCTTGATTATGACAAAAATAATCAA
>JAUVGS010000524.1 GCA_030593665.1 Chitinivibrionales bacterium
GACGATGCGTACACCGTGTATAACTATTGCAGCCATCCGGTGACACTGCAGATACCACCCATACTACCGGTTCTTTCTCAGAGCAGAGCCGCAACAAACCCGGCTCGTGATATATGGGATGTACAACTTGTATGGAAGACTGCCGGGAGTAAACGGGTGAACATGGTACGGTGCGGTTGTGATAACAGCGGCGGAGGTAATCCTCTCATTGGCCCGCTCGCGCCGTCATTTAATCGGGTGGGCGTTGGTGTGTGTGACGGTCAGGGCCGTCTCGGCAGTTATGCGGTGCAGCACAGGGTTAGTAAGGGTGGATTATCCTATGAGATAGTGTTCTATAACCAGTCCGGCACAGCAGAGGATATCGAATATTTTATTGACAATCAGGAGGCACTGCCTGAGGGGTTTCTTGCCCGGATATATAATCCGGTATCCGAAAAATATGAAGATGGTATAAAAGAGACTGCCGGTATCACCCTTGCATCAGGAAAGAGTGATCGGCGATGGGTTGTGGTAGGGAATGAAGCCTATTTTGATATGTTTATGAAAAAAAAAGTCATTGGCAGTTTCGCTCTGCTCGGCATGTACCCAAATCCCTTCAGGGGACAAGTCCATATTCGATACATCGTTCCATGGCATGGGGTAAAGAAAATTACGTTTCAGGTGTTTGATTTACGGGGCAGGACAGTGTGGCAGAAGAAGATTACCAGTGGAATTGAATCCGGGGTAAATAGTGTGGTCTGGAATACCAGTGAAAATAACGGGAATACTATTGCTGCCGGAATATATATGTTCAGAATGAATGTCTATGAGAATGGTAAGAAGAAACCAAAAGTGTTTACTAGAAAATTAACCTGTTTACGTTAATAAAAACGGATAAAAATATTTTTATAACATAGTAAGGGAGCGTTATGAATATGAAAAAGAAGATACTGCTGGTTATCATGGTACTATTTATTGCAGTATACCCGGAAGAGAAAATTGCAGAAGAAAAGACTGCGGAGGTACCGGTATCAGAAGGAAAAAAATCTGAGGAACCGGCTGCAGTAGATAAATCTAAACCAGAACCGGTCGCTGAAAAAGAGACAGTAAAAGAAACGGTTAATAAGGAGAAAGTGAGTGAAAGTAAAGAGAGAAAGGCTGAGACTGGACAGGGAAATATAAATATCGCAGTGTTAGACCTTGACAACCGCAGTAATTTCAGTTCCAGTGAGATAAAGCTTTTTACTGACCGGGTAAATTTCGGAATAATGAAGGTTGACCGTTTTGTCGTTATTGAGCGGCAGTTGATTGATGAAATACTCAATGAGCAGGGATTTCAGCAGAGCGGCGCCTGTTCGAACCAGGAGTGCCTCCTGGAAGTCGGGCAGTTACTGGCTGTGGAGAAAGTAATCGGGGGCTCCATCGGCAAAGTCGAAGACATGTATCCGGTGACACTGAAAATAATAGATGTAGCAACCGGTAAAATTGAAACACAGGTTGTCAGGGATTTCGAAGGTAAAAAGTCGGTGCTTCTTTCAGAGTTTATCCCGAAGATAACCAATGAACTTCTGCATGAAGGCGGTTATATTGAGGATAAGAAAGAGCCTGAGAAAAAGAAGAGCTTGTTTGCCAAACCGGGATTTATAATTCCAGCCGCTATTGCTGTTGTCGGAGGCGCGGCCGCAGCAATTATCTTGATTCCAGGTGATAACGGCGGTGCAGAGGAAGAGGCCGGAGTTGATGTTACTGTCGATGTCGATATATCAGATTTCCCGGATCATGAGATTCCTATTCAGTGATTGAGAAATATCCGTATGGTTGAAATAAGAGAAAGGGTTTAGCAATAAACCCTTTTTTTCGGGCTTAAAACGTTTTTGCGATGAATGTTTACAAATTCAAGCATTATAGTATGGCGGTTCGTGGAAGGTACTTAAAGAAGGCATACCTACCCCTGCTCTTCATTATCCTTCCAGTTTTTGTTCTACAGTAAATATTACTTCACTGTCACTACTATTTTTTTTCACCATTGATAA
>JAUVGS010000550.1 GCA_030593665.1 Chitinivibrionales bacterium
TCAACTGGTATTTTACTGGGACGGTATAAACGATCGGGACATGAAAGCTGCCCCCGGTCTGTATCGGACTTTACTGTATGTAAAATTTGGAAAGGATTCCCGTAAACTTATAGGCAAATTGGCAGTTGGCCGATAATCGGCTGTTGGCCGATAATTGGCAGTTGTTCTCCCCAAAAAGAAAAGAGCCGGTCTTGTGCCGGCTCTTTCTTTAATATGGACCATACTTTTTTTAAAATTGAGTAATACCTACACAACCCCCTGATCAATCATGGCATCTGCAACTTTCACAAATCCGCCGATGTTCGCGCCATTCACATAATTAATAAAACCTTCATCCTTGCCATATTTAGCACACTGCTCATGGACTGCGGTCATAATGCCTTTCAGTTTATTATCGACTTCTTCCCGTGACCAGGCCAGGCGCATGGCATTCTGAGACATCTCAAGGCCGCTGACAGCCACACCGCCGGCATTAGCTGCTTTACCAGGCCCAAAACAGATCTTATTATTCAGAAACAGGGTCACGGCTTCCGGATCACAGGGCATGTTCGCCCCTTCAGAAACACAGATACACCCGTTTTTCACCAGTTCCTCAGCTTCCTGGCCGCTAATCTCATTCTGTGTTGCACTGGGTACAGCGACATCACATTTCACACCCCACGGACGACTACCTTCCATGTATTCACAGCCATATTCCTCAGCGTATTCTTTAATTCGTCCCCGTTTGATATTTTTCAATTCCATTACATAATTAAGTTTTTCTTCATCTATCCCATCTTTATCATAAATCGATCCGCTTGAATCGGAAAGAGTGACTACTTTTGCCCCTAATTGGGTACATTTTTCAGTAGCGAATTGAGCGACATTCCCTGAACCGGAGACAGCGACCGTTTTACCGTCAAATGATTCCCCTTTCACACTCAGCATCTCCTTTGCAAAATACACGGCGCCATAGCCTGTCGCTTCCGGACGAATCAAGCTACCGCCCCATCCGATAGCTTTTCCGGTCAAGACACTGTCAAAAGAGTTACGCAATTTTCTATACTGGCCGAAGAGGAAACCGATCTCACGACCGCCGACCCCAATATCTCCCGCAGGTATGTCGGTATTCGGCCCGATATGACGGAATAATTCGCTCATGAATGATTGACAGAAACGCATAACTTCATTGTCTGATTTACCTTTCGGATCAAAATCGGATCCGCCTTTTCCACCGCCCATCGGCAATGTGGTGAGTGAATTCTTAAATACCTGCTCAAAGGCCAGGAACTTGAGGATGCCCAGGTTAACTGAAGGATGAAAACGCAGTCCGCCTTTATACGGGCCAATAGCACTGTTCATTTCAATCCTGAATCCACGATTTACCTGAATCTCACCCTGATCATTAACCCAGGGAACCCGAAACATGATCACCCGCTCAGGCTCTACAATACGCTCAAGTATTTTTGCTTTTTTATAGCGCGGATTCTTCTCAATAAACGGCATAAGACTTTCTGCGACTTCATGCACTGCCTGGTGGAATTCCTTTTCAGCAGGATTCTTGGCAATTACCTGTTCCATAAAGGCTGACACGTCACTCATTGTACACTCCTTTTGTTTTTATTTATTTGTAAAGGGAATTTCTGACTGAAATAAAAATGTCTTTCCCTTACATTATTCACCATGGAACAATAAAAGAAAAAGACAAACATTTCGAATTTGCTTCTGCGCATCATCTTTGATACACCTCCAGCATAACGCCATTGGTATGCTGTACTATTTCACGTAACCCTGTGTCAGTTAAAATAAGTTAGATAAAATATATATCCGTTACTACCGAATCAACCGTATTATAC
>JAUVGS010000005.1 GCA_030593665.1 Chitinivibrionales bacterium
CACCTTCGAGAATGAGGTCTACAGCGACCTTACCGGTGAACGTGGTGTGCTTATGGGCGCCCTCGCCGGGATTATGGAAGCCCAATATGAGGTGCTCCGCAAGCATGGGCACTCTCCCAGCGAAGCGTTTAATGAAACCGTCGAAGAACTGACCCAGAGCCTGATTCGCCTGGTGGATGAAAATGGCATGGACTGGATGTACTCAAACTGTTCTGCCACGGCTCAACGGGGCGCGCTGGACTGGAAACCGAAATTTAAAAAAGCAACACTGCCGGTGTTTAACGAGCTGTATAAACGGGTAAAGGATGGCGTTGAAACAAAGCGGGTTATTTCGGTATGCGGCAAAAAGGACTATAAACAACGGTTGGACAATGAGCTGTCCGTCATGGGTAATTCGGAGATGTGGCGGGCAGGAAAAGCTGTCAGATCACTGCGGCCAAAAGAAAAAGCAAGGGTTATTACGAAAGCAACCAAGGGAATCATCGGCAGGAAAGGTAATTAGATTTTATTATTGCATTATTTTTTATTGGATGTAGAGGGTTTGTCATGATAAACCCTCCGACATCCAATTTGTCAATGAAGAAGGTATTATAATGAAAAACAAGGTCTATATTTTTGATACGACACTGCGTGACGGTGAACAGGCGTTACCATCAAGCCTTTCAGTTGAACAGAAGCTCCATATTGCCCGTCAGCTCGCCCGTCTGAAAGTCGATATCATTGAGGCCGGCTTTCCGATATCCTCACCAGGAGATTTTAATTCTGTCCGGACAATTGCCCAAAAGGTAAAAGGGCCGGTTATCTGCGGCCTGGCCCGGACCGTTGAAAAAGATATATTGACTTGTGCTAAAGCAATAAAACCTGCTGAGCGTGCCCGTATTCATACGTTTATCGGAACATCAGCTATTCATACTAAAAAAAAGCTGCGAAAATCAGAAGCGGACGTTCTGGACATTGTGTCCCGAAGTGTAAAACTTGCCCGACGGAAATGTGATGATGTCGAATTCTCACCGGAGGATGCGGGGAGAACAGGCATAGACTTCCTGTGCCGGGTAGTGGAGACCGCTATATCCTGCGGGGCCACAACAATCAATATTCCTGACACCGTGGGGTATACCACGCCTGAATATTTCGGTGGAATGATTCAGACCTTATTCAACAGGGTGCCCAATATCGATAAAGCAATTATCTCGGTTCACTGTCATAATGATCTTGGCATGGCAACGGCAAATTCCATTACAGCGGTGAGCCATGGCGCCCGGCAGGTTGAATGCACCATTAACGGACTCGGTGAACGGGCAGGCAACGCAGCACTTGAGGAAATCGTGATGACTATCAAGCTGCGCAAAGACCTTCTGAAGGTTAAGACCGATGTCAACACCAAAGAAATAATGCGCGCCAGCAGATTAGTTCGCGATATCTGTGGTGTGCCGGTGCAGCCTAACAAAGCTATCGTCGGTGGGAACGCCTTCTCCCACTCTTCCGGCATTCATCAGGATGGCGTACTCAAGGCAAAAAAAACTTATGAAATTATGACGCCACAGTCCATCGGCCTGAAAGAAAACAGGATGAATTTAACAAGCCGTTCAGGGAGTCATATGGTAAAGAATCGGCTGTTTGGCCTTGGCTATGGCAACGAAGAAATTGACATGGATGGTTTTTATAAGAAATTCATTGTCCTTGCAGATAAAAAAGGCACGGTATACGATGACGACCTTATAACGATCATGGAGTCAAAAAGCTCTGCAGATATGAAAGATTTTTATACGTTACAATATCTTAATGTTTCAAGCGGCACGGGAACGGTTGCTACTGCGACCATACAAATTCGTGCCGGAGGTAAAGTCTTTCAGGAGGCCGCAACCGGTGATGGCGCTGTAGATGCGACGACAAAAGCTATTGACCGTGTCGTGGGGTATGCTATTCAAGTACAGGATTTTCATCTTGACGCAATAACCCGGGGACGAGAAGCTCTTGGTAAAGTGAGAATAAATGCCAAATCACCGGAAGGAGGCTTTACCGGGATCGGCACGAGTACCGATATTGTCGAAGCATCGGCATTCGCCTATATGGATGTGATAAATAAAATTGCCCGAATGAAAAAATTCGGGAAAAAAACTAAGACACTGTAATAGAGATATAACACTTTAAACAGATTCAGAAATTAATATAATAACAGAAAGGGCCTTGATGAAATCGTACAATATTGCGCTACTACCCGGAGATGGTACCGGGCCGGAGGTACTTCGTGAAGGAGTAAAAGTTCTTGAAGCGGTATGTCCGAAGTTTGACATTAAACTCAATTACACGGAATTTGATTTTGGCGGCGAACGGTACCTGCGCACGGGAGAAACGCTTCCTGACAGTGCATTGGAAGAACTTAAAAAATTTGATTCAATTTTTCTCGGTGCGATAGGCCATCCGGATGTCAAACCCGGTATTCTTGAACTCGGAATACTCCTCAAGGCACGGTTTGTGCTTGACCAGTATATCAACCTCCGGCCGGTAAAACTATATCCTAATGTTGAGACACCGCTTGCAGGTAAAGGGCCGGAACAAATCGACTTCGTCGTCGTGCGTGAAAACACCGGCGGTATTTATACCGGTATGGGTGGCGCCGCTATGGTCGGCACTCAGGATGAGATTGCATCACAGGTCATGGTATACTCCCGACCCGTGGTTGACCGTTGCCTGCGCTATGCTTATGACTATACACGAAAAAGGGACAGAAAAAAGATGTTGACACTGGTGCATAAATGTAATGTTCTGACCCATGTCGGCGACCTGTGGGTACGCGCACACGAAGAGATCGGTAATGCCGAATATCCGGATATCAAGCAGGATTATAACCATGTGGATGCATGCACTATGTGGATGCTAAAAACGCCGGAATATTATGATGTTATAGTCACCGCCAACCTGTTCGGTGATATTATTACTGATCTGGGCGCTATGATCCAGGGTGGTATGGGCATTGCCGCCGGTGGCAATATTAATCCGAACGGGGTCTCCATGTTTGAACCTATCGGTGGAAGCGCGCCGAAATACACCGGCATGAACTGCATCAATCCGCTTGCCCAGATTTTTGCCGGCAGCATGATGCTTGAGACACTTGGTGAGGATGCTGCTGCAAAAGCAGTTGACAAAGCAATATATGACCTGCTTGCTTCAGGAAAAATTAAAAGTATGTCGGCGGGCAAAATGGGCATGAGTACGACTGAGGTCGGTGACTATGTGGCATCACTGGTGTCATAGTTGAGTGGTCTGGTTTAAAATACTATGAAGTAGTATCGTCCTCGTCCCTCCACCTCGGGCAAAACAAGTGCCACGGGCACTTTGCCTTCGTTTCCGGCTTTAATTTTTTCGAGTACGACGACGAAGACAACCACGAGCACAAGTAAAAGGTATAAAAAATATGGCTAAAACAAAATCCATAACAATCTACGATACGACCCTGCGTGATGGTAATCAGGCGATCGGTATCGGTTTCTCACTCGCTGACAAAATTCGTATTACTGAGAGGCTTGATGACCTCGGACTGCACTATATCGAAGGCGGTTGGCCAAATCCGACAAATACGGTCGATATCGAATTCTACAAACAAATTGCGAAGATAAAACTTAAGGCTAAGATTGCCGCCTTTGGCAGGACAAAAAGTCCGGATACGACTCCAGGGCGTGATCCTTTCCTTAAAATGCTGGTGAAAACCAAAGCACCGGTTGCCACTATCTTTGGTAAATCGTGGGACCTGCATGTAAAGAAAGTAATACGGTGTTCACTCAATGAGAACCTGGATATGATCGCCGAATCCATTCGGTATCTGAAAAAACATATGGATGAGGTTATTTACGATGCCGAGCATTTCTTTGACGGCTATTGTGCCAACAAAGCATACGCACTGAAAACACTCAAAGCTGCGCAGGAAGCCGGTGCTGATATACTGGTGCTCTGTGATACCAATGGCGGTGTTCTTCCTGCCGATTTTATTCAAATCTTCAGAGAAATAAAGGAACAGATTTCATTGCCGCTTGGCGTGCATATGCATAATGATACCGGGTGTGCAGAAGCGAACTCCTTTCTTGGTGTTGACGAAGGCGCGGTGCAGGTACAGGGTACGATGAATGGCATTGGCGAGCGGTGCGGCAATGCAAATTTGTGCACCATTATTCCCGGACTGCAACTCAAACGGGGATATCGGTTGTTAAGTGACGAACAAATGAAAAAAATAACAGAGACGTCATTTTTCATCAGTGAAATTGCTAATGTGTCACATGATTTACGTTACCCGTATGTCGGTGAATCTGCATTCTCCCATAAGGCCGGCTCCCACATTGACGGTGTCCGGAAGGTACGCGAATCATTTGAGCATGTCCCACCCGAGTCTATTGGAAACAAAAGGCATTTCGTGCTTTCTGATCAGGCGGGGAAAGGAACTATATTGGAAAAACTGAAAAACCTGTGTCCCGACCTGGATAAAAATGATCCACTTGTAAACAAGCTGTTGGATAAAATCAAGACCATGGAATCCGGCGGTTATCATTTTGAGGCAGCGGACGGTACCTTTCAGCTTATCGTGCAGCACTTCCTGGGAAATGTTTCAGAGCCGTTTTCCGTCAAAGGTTTCCGGGTTATTGAAGAAAAACGGGAGAACGGCGAGATGTTCTCCGAAGCAACGATAAAAGTTGAAGAGGGTAACGAATTTGAGCATACCGCAGCAGAAGGCGATGGGCCGGTTAATGCGCTCGACAATGCCCTTCGTAAAGCACTAGTAAAATTTTTCCCCTCGCTGAAAGAGGTGAAACTGGAGGACTTCAAAGTCCGCGTCCTTGATGAGCGCGAAGGAACCGCAGCGCAGGTACGGGTACTCATTGAATCGTCGGACGGCAGGGAACGATGGGGCACTGTCGGTGTTTCAACAAATATCATCGAGGCTTCATGGTTGGCGCTTATTGACAGTTTAAAATACAAATTGATGAAAGACTCTACAAAAACAAACGCGGGATAAACCCGCAAGTAAGTTCCTTATCAGATTCCTTTCTAACCGAAGAAAGCATTCGGAATAAAGTATTGTAACAAATAAATTTGTAACCAATACCTAAAAAACAAGAAAGCAATCTGTAAGGTACTAATGGGAGTATTATAAAAAAGGCGGGTTATCATGAGTAAAAATTTCGACTGGCAGAATATAGGTTTTCAGTACAGGAACACGGGATCATATGTGAAAGCTGCATTTAAAAACGGCGCATGGCAAGATATCGAACTCTGCAACGATGAATATATACCGTTGCATATTGCTGCGACCTGTCTGCATTACGGGCAGTCCTGTTTCGAGGGGTTAAAGGCATTTACCCAAAAGAACGGCGTCGTCGCGAGCTTCCGGCCTGATGAAAATGTGAAACGTCTGATACGAACCGCGCACCGGTTACTAATGGTTCCGCCGACCGAAGAGCTTTTTCTTGAAGCGGTCAATACCGTTATAAAAGAAAATATCGATTTTGTGCCGCCCTATGGTACCGGTGCAAACCTTTATATCCGGCCGCTCCTTATCGGCGTAACACCGCGTATTGGACTGCAGTCAAGCGAAGATTATAATTTTTATGTGCTCGCCATGCCTGTCGGGCCGTATTATAAAGACGGATTCTTCCCGATAAAAGCATGTGTGCACGAAGAGTATGACCGTGCCGCACCCAAAGGCGTCGGTAATATTAAAGCCGCGGGAAATTATGCTGCCGGTATGAAGGGTGATATGGAAATGAAAAAGAAAGGCTATCCTATTTCACTCTATCTTGACTCGGCAACGCATATCTGTATCGATGAATTCAGCACATCAAATTTTATCGCTATAACCGCTGACAAACGGTATGTTACACCCAGTTCAACATCAATTCTGAAAAGTATTACCAATAAAAGCCTTCAGGCCCTGGCTGAAGATTTCGGATTTACCGTAGAGCAAAGGCCAATACCATTCTCAGAAATTGATCAATTTGTGGAAGTCGGTGCATGTGGAACTGCTGCGGTCATTACACCAATTTACTCAATAACCAAGGGCGATAAAGAGTATACATTCGGCAGTAAAGACAAAGCCGGTGAAACATTAACACGTCTTTACAACGAACTTCAGGGAATTCAATACGGTGAAATTGAAGACCGGCATGGATGGATGATACCGGGAGAATAATGATGTAATGGATTACCAGAGGAGGAGAAAAAACACTTGCTTGTAACAACTATTCCTGTTTTTCATCATTCCACTATTTCAAATAAACATTCGTTCTTTGAAAAATAATACCGCTTTTATTAAAATTTAAACTAGATTATACGGCAAAGTACTATTCTCTTTGGGGGGTGTACTGGCTTTCGACGTATTGTGTGATATCCAGGCAGCATGTCGAGGACACCGGTTGGCCTCGTTAATCATCCGGTACAACAATAAGTGCAGAAGATTATTCTTATGCCATGGCTGCTTAATTAAAAGCAGCAAACCTCGCTGTTGGGTGGCGTTCCCCGGTAGTGAGGTCAAGCAGGACGCTGGGTATCCGGGAGGTATCGACCGGGTATTGAGATTAACCGGTACTAATCCTGAAGTAAGCTTGTCTGCCGGCGTGCGGCAGGATGATATTAAATGGTAGACTAAACATGTAGCGGCCTGTGTTGACTGCTTTGCGGACAGGGGTTCGACTCCCCTCACCTCCACCATACTATCTATCATTACACTATAATGCATCCAGGGAATCAACGATCCTGGCAATGGTATGGATACTGGCATTGTGGAAAACATCATGTACAAAACCGGAAGTTATATAGAAAACAAGCTCCTTATTATTATCCACATAGAGTCGTAAACAGTAGATAAACACACCCAACCAGTTACTGTCAACGAAATTTATTCTACTGAGATCCAACACAACCAGTGGAGGTGATTTTTTGACAAAGGCTTCAAGTTTCCTGGATAATTTAATAGCATCGCCCCCACGTATCTGGCCATGAAGTTCAAACACAGGAATGTCGTTATATTTTGTCAGCTTTACTTTTACGCCCATAAGTCTCTTTTACTATAAAATAGAAAATTATGTTTGCAATAATACAAATAATTGCTTACTAATAAATTACATTAAAACAAACGCATTATTGTCGGATTATTGCAATAAAAAGTTTAGTGCTAATTAAAATTATTTACGGAATACCGTTTTTAGATATAATTGCACATAAACAATAAGTGCAAGCAGAATATTTTTTTTTCTTATTCTTTAATACATTCCAAAGTCACTTTAATGTATCGATGGAATTATTTGGTGAGGATACCTATGATTAATAAATCAAACAAACTGAACGATGTCTGCTATGACATCCGCGGCCCTGTGATGGCTGAAGCTAAGCGGCTTGAAGAGGAAGGATACCATATTCACAAACTGAATATCGGTAACCCTGGCGCGTTTGGGTTCGACGCACCGGAAGAGATAATCCATGATGTTATTGTCAATCTGAATAATGCACAGGGCTACTGTGATTCAAAGGGACTTTTTGCCGCCAGAAAAGCTATTATGCAGGAAACGCAACAGACCCATATCCCCGATGTTACTACTGAAGATATTTACATTGGTAATGGTGTCAGCGAGCTTATTGTCATGTCCATGCAGGGACTTCTCAATACCGGCAATGAGATTCTGATTCCTGCACCGGACTACCCGCTTTGGACCGCAGCGGTGAATCTCTCCGGTGGGAAGCCGGTTCACTATCTGTGTGATGAACGGTCGGACTGGTATCCTGATGTCAAAGATATCGAGCGCAAAATCACCTCGAAAACAAAAGGGATCGTAGTTATTAACCCGAACAATCCTACCGGATCGGTTTACTCGCAAGAAATTCTTAAACAGATTGTAACAATCGCACAAAAGCATAACCTGATACTATTTGCCGATGAGATTTATGATAAAATCATCTATGATAAAAGGAAACATGTCTCAATAGCCTCGCTCGCTGATGACATTCTTTTTGTAACCTTTAATGGTCTATCAAAGGCTTACCGTACCGCCGGATTCCGTGCCGGCTGGATGATTGTCAGTGGCGACAAAAAACATGCCGCCGGGTATATAGAGGGATTAAATATTCTCGCCTCGATGCGCCTCTGTAGTAATGTCCCGGCACAGTTTGCAATCCAGACGGCCCTTGGCGGTTATCAGAGCATACAAGATATGGTCCTGCCGGGCGGCCGATTGCGCGAGCAACGTGATTGTGCCTATAATAAAATTACCGCCATTCCCGGGATATCATGTGTTAAGCCGCACTCAGCACTCTATCTTTTCCCAAAAATTGACACAAAAAAGTTTCGCATCAAAGATGATCGGCAGTTCATTCTTGATCTTCTCCTGCAGGAACATGTTCTATTAGTACAGGGAACAGGATTTAACTGGCCTAAACCCGACCACTTCAGAATAGTCTTTCTGCCGCGTGTCGATGACCTTGAAATTGCTATCGACAAACTCGCCGATTTCTTATCGATGTATCATCAGTAAACGCGCGTACCGTTTTACATGGTTATGATGCAGCGCAATCGCTTCCGGAGTAATCTCGTGTGGAAGGTAGTTATAACTTTTCTAAGATTATTTTTGAGGTGGAGTAGGCATTTGCCATAACATTCCAGATACCGCAGCCGGGTTTGCCCCAATGTCCGGTCTGGTATAAATTAGGAAGGTGGGTCTTGATCGGCATCTTTGCTTCCTTATACATTTCGCGGGAGTTCTCAAAACCATACAATGCACCGTCGGTGTTTGCGGTATACCGTTCGAATGTCGTTGGAGAACCGACCTCCATAATGTCAATATACTCTTTAATTCCCGGATACAACGACTCTACTTTATCTATCATTCTCTCGGCAATGACCATTTTATCTTTCTTCCAATCCGCCGAGAAAGACTTCTGAACAAAATTCATCAGTGTCAATGTGGGATACTCCGGATTATGAGAAGTTTTGAGAGAGATGAGGTGGTCAATAGTATCTTTACGGTCGTGAAGAATATTCGTAAATATCCTGTTGAAATCAGATGTTTCATACCAGAATGAGATCGTGTGCGGAATCAGTGGTAAAAAACCGGGCCGCATGCCCATATATACAATAACACACGATGTTGAAGGGCATAATTTAACAAGGCGTTTTTTCCAGCGTTCACTTTGATTTGAATCATTAATAAAGTTAAAATGGATAGTGTAGGGACTGATATTTGAAACAACAAGATCCACTTCATATTCTTCGTTTTCCGTTAATACTTTGGTGACACGTTTATTTTCGACAACCATTTCAGTTACCTGATTGCGTGTCTTTACCATCCCGCCACGGTCGGTTATTACTGAAACAAGAGCGTCCGTAAGCGTTATAAAGCCGTTTTTACTGGTATGAGATCCTTCAAGAAAGTGGACCAGAAACATCATAAAGGAGAAAAGGCACGGCGCATAATCAGGCGACGAACCGACATAGGGCCACTGGCTCGCGAAAAGAAGCCGCAGCTTTTCATCGGAAAATAATGTATTAATAAATGACCCATAGGAGCTATTATGATACCGGGACACAAAACCTACATCTTCACTTTTATATGACTCCTCGAAGGTAAAACGCGGCTCAATCAAATATTCTGAAAAGGAGGCGGACTCCTTTAAAAACGTGGCAATATTATCCTTCTGATTGGGGAACCGGCGGTGAAAATATTCTACTATATCCTCTTTCCTTGACGGTAACGCATATGCAATGTCCGGCGTAGCCATACTGAACATCTCCGGCAATTCTACCGGCTCTATTCTATTGTCAATACCCAGAAGCCGCAACAGGTACATCAGTAATCCATCGGAACCCATTGGTACGGAGTGAATACTCGATTCAAAAAAATATTTTCGTCTTTTAAAACTATCCGCATATCCTCCGGCCCTGACATGTTTTTCTAATACCAGGACTTTCATCCCGGCACGGGCAAGAAAAGCACCGCATGTCAAACCACCAATGCCGCCACCCACTATACATGCATCATATCTATCGGACAAAATTGTTACTCCTTTATATTACGCGAAACTGCTTTCCATGCTTGTTACAGATTGTTTGAGCCACATGCCTGCCGATTCTGATAACTCCCGGAAGGCCGCCGGCCGGCCAGACCCACTGACCGGTCAAATAAAAATTCTTCAATCCCGACACCGTTCTTTTCAATGCCTTCCCCACCATCGAAGGGGTCGGTGCCCAACCTTGAAAACTACCTTTGTAAATATTTGTATATCTAATATACGTAGCAGGCGTAGCGACATCAATGACTTCACAGTTTTCTTTAATATTACCAAACCTGTTTTCTAAGATTTGTATCGCTGATTCTGCAATTCTTTCTTTTTCCGATGTGTATTTATCCGGATTGTTTTTCCGTAAATTATCCCAATAAGCATAATCGCTAATTCTAAACCTGACAACAATTGTTGTTTTTGTTTCAGGTGCGAACGTAGGATCAAAGGTGCCAATACGAACCATCATCGAATCCGCATATTCCTTTGTACCGACTTTCAGTGGTGTCTGAAAATCGATGCTGTAATTGTGGTAGGTATACGCCAACTTCCTCTTTATTCCCAGGGATATCACCAGCAGGGATCGATAAAATGAACCCCCGGTAAAACTTCGGCGCAACGCCGGTGTCAAAAACTGCTCGTCTAATAAATCAACATGGGTATGAAAAGCATCTGCTGCAGAGATTATGATATCTCCCCTGCAGAACTGTCCATCAGCACAGGAAATACCCTCAGCCCGCTTATTGTTCACTTCTATCCGGGTGACCGCACAGTTGTGTTTAACCCTCCCTCCAAGCGATTCATATTTTTTTTGTATTACTTCTGCTATCTTATTCGAACCGCCGATAACGTATCCGCCGGATTTAATATGCATCCAGCCAAGGGTGGCAATAATACTGAACAGGGAGAAATAGTGATGCTGTGGAAAAATTGTTTTTACCATTGCTCCCAGATGTTTATTACTAAAACGATCGGCAAAACCTTCAAGGGTCATTTTTTTCCATGTAAGAAAAAAGGGGATAAAACTTCTTTGCCGCATTAAAAATTTCGCTCTATCAACCACCCCCATCAGCTCCATCGGCTTTTCATAGGGAAGGCGAAATGTCCCCATTTTTTTTATCGCTTCAGTGAACGAGCGGATAAGCGCCTCGTCTTCAGGGGCAATACGCATCATTTCTTCATACAACCTGTCGGCATTTCGAAAAACCCGCAGTACCTCACCCTTATGCTCAATAACAATAAATTCTTCCGGATCAATAATCGTTACGGTATCAAAATCAATCAGCTCTTCAAGTAAAAAATGAAGATTTGAATGCAGTGATGATCCGGCAAGCCATTCTGCTGAACCGTCAAAAACATACCCACCCCGTTTCCAGCCGACCGACACCCCGCCACACACACTGTTCTTTTCAAAAATAGTGGTTTGATACCCGTTCATCTGCAGATAACAGCCTGTTGCAAGGCCGCCAATGCCTCCACCGATTATACAAATGTCTCTGTTTGCCATAACACTGAATACGCCGGTACAGGTGTAAATATTTAGTAAACGTTCACAGAACGCTGAAATTGGAAATTATAAACGACTATTAGTACCTTTTCTACACAAAGTGTATAACTCAAGTTGGAAGTGCACTAAAGCATAACTCATAGTGCAAATAAATTTCCTACTATTCGTTTAAACTTCCTATCTTTCGTTTATAATTTCCAATTTCAGGTCTTGAACGGCCACAATATTTTCACGGGATATCACTCTACAAAGGGTATTTCCTCATGAAGGAAATACCACTGCGCTATATTCTCGGAAACTATAGATTCCAGGTTCCTGTACATTGTCTGAACAAGGTCAGCATCTGCAGGATCTGTTTGAATGAGGTTTAAATGATACGTATGATTCTCCCCGCGAACCATAAACGCATTAAATACAACAACCGGCGTATTGGTAAAACGCAGTAATTTATCCAGTCCGGAGCCGCCTTTAACGGTCCTGCCAAAAAGCTGAACCGGTTTACTGTACTCTGTCTCTTCATCAAAAACCGTAACCAGAATCTCCTGCCTACGCAGCACCGCAGTCATCGCCAGAGCGGTAACCGTACCGGGTTTTCCAATCTCAATAAGGCCGATCGAACCAAACAAACCGCTGTCAGTCATCTTCACTGCATGCTCGTGGGCCATCTGTGAAAAATGCTCCGTTGTATATCGCAGTGCCACATGAACCGGTTGCTGACACATCGCAAGCGTTGGTACAATAAGCTCAACCCCGCCGAAATGCGCTATTGCAAGCAGGATTCCATTACCGGCACTGATAGCGCCGCTCAGCTTACTCAAAGCATCATCAACAATTATATTCTCTTTCAGGAACGTATGATGCTGTTCAATAGTGGTACAGACCGGCAGCACTTTTTCAAAATAATGTAATACAATATGCTCCTTGATACTCTCAATGAGATCATCTGAAAAAGCCCTGTCAAGATAACGAAGATTATTCGCTATCACGCCGGTCTCTTCCGGATGACAGGCGAACTACTGCATGCCCTTCTCAATAAAATAAGCACGTACCGCGGCAATGTCCTTGCCCAGCACACCGGTAAGTATCTCCGGTGACTGTAAATGTTTGCTGAGGCTCATACGTTCCATTCTATGTGTTAAGTGAACGGGGTGTAATAAAATAAGTAAGCGTTCACAGAACTCTTCATGTTTTTTCCCAATTCCCAATTCCCAATTTCTAATTTCTAATTTCTAATTTCTAATTTCTAATTTCTAATTTCAAGCCGTGAACGGCTACTAAAATAAATACAGAATACTCTCACAAGCCATACTCGACACATTTCCATTCTTCATATATACGTATCCACCCTGTGCTTTTTTTATAAGAAAAACCCTCTTTCACCTCTAAAAAGTATCTCCGGGAAGTCTCGTTAGTGTATTTTATATCACATTTAGCTATTCATTATAGTATATACACTTTAGTAGTATCCGTTTCTCATGGGACTCAGCAAACATTTACAGTCACCTGAAATTTTGCAGGAAGTATCTGGAATGAATCCGGATGAACTGCGCACCGTTGTTCTTGATATGTGCCGCAAGTGGTATGATCTTCACCCGGAAGAAGGTACATTGATAAGAACAAATCTTGAGCGTTTGGGCATTTCTGTTACAGAAAACCAGTTCCATGAGATAGAACATCATATTTTTCTGCACTATTATGAAAAATTCCTTCCGCATATAAAAACACCACAGGAATATCATTCGTTTTTACAGGAACAAGTGGATTATCAGGAGGCTGTCGGACAACTTGAGAACTCTCTCTCGCACGGTAACGGCATTCTATTAGTAACCGCACATTTCGGCAGCATCGAATTTTTAATCCCCGGCCTGTCCACGCATAAAAGCCTGCCGTTGAACACGGCAGTACGCTTTACCACGGAACGATTTTCGCAGCAAATGCACGGCCATGCCCGCAACATGCACGACAGCGGCTATTTCAGTCTGGTTACTATTCTCGAAATCGGTAAGCCGGGAAAGATGATTGCACTCGAAATGCTGAAAGTACTTCGAAGAAAAGAGATACTTTTCTCAGTGTTTGACGAGCGAACCCCCTACAGTGTACCGGTAAAACTCTTTGGCAGGGATGTCTGGGGCGGAGCCGGACTTGAAAAACTGCTCAATTCATGCAATGAACCGGTTGCGCTCTACACAATATATGCAGTCCGTACCGGAGAAAACACCCACCAGTTGAAACTCTTTGAAATTGACACTTCCAGAGACCCGATCCAGGGTATCTATGACAGCCTGGAGACCATTGTTAACGACCATCTTGAGCAATGGTACTTTTTGCATGAAAAGATACCATTTGTAGAGGAATAGAAACGTTTATTGCGGACTACTTCTGTAACCGTTCAATGTTCCCCGTTCAGAGGTTAAATCACTTTTTTCTGCAAAAAAAATGTTGAGATGATACTAACGTTTGTAAACATTTTTAGATTTTCTCTCCTTCAATAAAGCTTTGGAGGACACGAGGTTTTGGATTTCAACCCTGAATCCTGAACCTTTGAACCTGCAAACGGTTACGTTTCATGTTTTTCCCCAATTTCAAGCCGTGAACGGCTACACTTCTAAATGCCGTGTTTCGCTTTATACTCATCAGTCATGTGATAATATTCAAGGGCGTCTTCGGGGCTCAACGGGAACCGCGTAAAGAACTCCTTCCACAGATAGATGAAACCTTCATCCAATTGCTCCACGGTCATTCTTCGCGGTTTGAACACGGTATGAGAGCCATTATAATACTCGAATTCTTCCGTTACTATTTTTCCATTTTTTTTATACCTTTTCCAGGCAGGTGAACCGGGAAACGGGGTGAGTATCCAGAATTCAACATGGCGGATATTGTTTCTGTCAAGAAAGTCAATATGTTTTTTAAAGACATCAGGCGTGTCAACATCAAGGCCCACACCGACCGAAGCAAATATATTAAAGCCATGATCCCGGAGCATCCTGATATTGTACTCAGCCTCTTTGGGCCGGTCAAATGAAACCGCATTCACACTGACCGGATCAAATCCTAAAACAAGGTAGAGAGTATTTATACCGCACTCGCGTGCAACTTTTAGTAATTCCGTGTTCCTATTGAGAAGTAGTGACGCGTTCAGAAAAATATCTTTTGTATACTGCAACCGCCTGAGCTCCGAAAAAAAGGTAAAGGCATATTTCTCGATTTTTTCATCAGGAAGGAATAGTTGATCATCAGCGATAAACAACCCGTCAAGATCCCTGTTTCGCTCAATATCCTCCATGATATTTTCAACGGGCCGCATACGAAGTTTTCCACCTGCTGCGGGAATCGAACAGTAGGCACAATTGAAATCACAGCCGCGGAATGTCTGTATCAGCAGCGGTTTCCAGTCATAGCCGGCCTTGTCTTTGTAAAGCCGTCGATCCGGGATGATATACGCGTTAAGATTAAAGCAGGTTTCCCCTTGATAGAGCTTTTTTAATGATCCCTTTTCAGCATCAGTTAAAACCTCATGCCAGACCGTTTCAACCTCACCAATAACCACCGCATCAACATGTGGAAGGCAATCTTCACTATAGTTGGATGGATGGATACCACCCATGACAGTAAGTACGCCGCGTGATCTGAAGGTGTCCCCGATTTCATAGGCGAATTTCGCCTGCGGAGTAAAACAGGTTATCGCAACGAGATCAAAGTGTTCGTCGTAGGGAATGTCATCAATATTACCATCTGCAAAATGAAGATCATGCTCATCAGGAGTTAACGTCGTTAACAGGGGAATACCCAGTGAAGGGGTCGTTTTATACCCGGCATATAACGGTTCCCCTATAGCTTCAACTATTCGAGGGTTCGTCTCCAGATACTTACGGAATTTAGGATATACAAGAAGTATCTTCATAATCGCTTTCGATTCTTACAACAGCTTGTTTCAGATATTTTGTTAATGAAAACAAGTTCACAAAAATAATTTCAGTACAGACACATGGATACAGGCTATTCAATATTAATGGAATATATTTTAACAATCTTCGATGGTATGATTAGGTACAATTATGCAAGCAATACTTATTTTCGTAGGTAATGATTTATTTACTATATTGGTAAATGTACACAAAAAATTATCCGATTCATTACAATAAACAGGCAGACCCGTTCACCCATTATGCCATTAAAAAGCAAAAGCACGCGACTCGATTTTCTCTCACCACTTACCCACGTGCCGGGATTCGGCAGTAAACGAATTGCCGCGTTGCATGACTCGGGAATTGAAACAATTGGTGATCTCCTCTACCATTTTCCCCGTCGGTATATGGACCGGTCAACGATTGTGCCCATAGGACGCCTCGCCGGGCATCTTGAAAAAAACTGTGCCGTTATCGGAACTATTACACAAACCAGAGTTGAGCAGGGAAGGAAACCCCGTCTGCATATCCAGGTTTCCGATGACACCGGTTTCCTTGAAGCGATCTGGTTTCGGGGAATCCCTTTTTTCAGAAAAAGCCTTTACAAAGGAAAGAAAATCCTGCTGTATGGGAAGGTGAAAAAATTCCACCACTTTCAGATGTTTCACCCGTCAGTGGAAACAGTAAATGCGGCAAAATCAAAGGCAGATATCCCGTTTCTTCCTCTCTATCCGCTCACCCAGGCAATGCGTGATACAAAAATTCTTCAGAAAGCACTCTTTAAATCGATCCACTGGATCATTACTAATGTTAAACATTACCCGCAGATTCTTCCGCAGCAGATAGAAAAGAAAAAACGTTTCCCTCCCCTTGCCCTCTGCCTGAAAGAGATTCATATTCCCTCAGATCCCCGTGATTTACAGCAGTACTATGACCGCCTGAGGTATGAAGAGCTCTATCAGATCGCCCTGACCCTTCGCTGGAGCAAACGCAGGTTCGCCCTGCCGGGCCGGAGCTTGAAACCGGGTAGTTTCCGGAAACAATTGGAATCCCATCTGCCCTTTACTCTCACCGATGATCAATTAAAAGCAATTAAAACGCTCTATGGGGATGCCGCTTCAACCAAACGTATGCACCGGCTCCTCCAGGGTGATGTCGGTTCCGGGAAAACCATTGTTGCTTTTTTCGCCTGCCTTCCCGCACTCAATGAAGGGCTCCAGG
>JAUVGS010000498.1 GCA_030593665.1 Chitinivibrionales bacterium
GCTGAAAACGGCTCATCACGGGAAATGGCTTTTGTCTTTGTGGGAGAACCGGGAAATGGTAAAACCTTTTTTGTCGATTTTCTCTGCAATAAATATCGCCGGTTTCTCACTGAAGAGCAGAATAGAAAGTATACCTTCCGGTTTGTATCCATGGATAAATTGCCGGGGTATGGCAAAATTTCGGTTATTGAATCACAGACGTATGAAGATCCAATGATACTTGCGATGAATTTCTTTGAGACTGTTGATGAGAGCAGGGAGTATCTTTCCGGCAAAATCGGGTTTTCTGATAAGCAGTTGGAGAAAATGTATGA
Source organism: Chitinivibrionales bacterium (assembly GCA_030593665.1). The sequence continues at coordinate 315 of JAUVGS010000498.1, forward strand.
CGACCACCGTCCGCTTGGCGCCTGCAGTGATTATATCCTTAAACAGATTCGTGAGTTTACTGACGGGAACATTGATGAAATGCTTAAATTAATAGAGATTACACCGGTTCCCATGTCTGAAAGCCTTGGCACCATCACCGGGAAATATCCCGCCAAAGATAAAATTACCTCTTCCGCAGTGGACCTGCTGGGTGAGGAATCGATACAGCGTATGCTGCATATCTCTGATACCAATAATCCGTACCGCTTTGACCTGCGGCGTGGTGCGCTTTCACGCGTTGCCGGAGGTGGGATACATTTCTGTGATGAGATATTTAAAAATAAGAAAGACCTGATTCAGGTCTATTTAGGGGTTATCCAGAATCGTATTATCGAGATTGACGGGTATAGATGGCCGATCGATACCTTGATTGTTGCCACCAGTAACAATTCGGAATTTCACCAATTCCTCCTGGAGAAAGAGGAAGCGCCGATAGTAGACCGCTGCCGTATCTGCTATGTCGCTCATAATACTAACTATAAGCTGCAGAAATATCTGACCAAATATGCTATCGGCAGCGAAAGCCGTACTACCCTCAGCAATGAAGCGCTGCATCAGGACCCGAATCTGAATTATGCCGCGTCTGTAGCGGTAGTATTAACCCGTTTACCGCATGCCGAAAAACTTACCCCGATTGAAATGATGAAACTTTCTGCCGGTGAGGTCGCCGGCGAAAAGAGTATAAAAACACTGGCTGAAGTTATTGACATTCTCAATCAGGATCCGGAAATAGTAAACCGGTTCGGCCAGAAAGGATTCGGCCAGCGTAATCTCGGCCGTGCTATCCAGCTTTTGATTGAACGCTCTGAGACAAATGAAGGCCGATGCATGTTCGCCTATGATATTTTCAAGACTATAGAACGTATTATACTCGACTATGTTACTGAATCGAACAGTAGGAAAAAGTACCTGGAGGACCTGAAAATTGCCAAGGGATTATACCGGGAACGGATTATGACTGAAATGTTTAATGCCTATATGGATGAACCCCTTGCGATTCGTAGAGATGTCATGAACTATGTGAATATGATTATCGGGATTGATGCTGAAAATCTTGGCCCGGATAAAATGTGGAAATACAAGGACCCGCAGAGTGGTGAACTCAAGGCACTCAAGGTTGATGAACGGTATATCAACAGTGTTGAAGAACGTCTGGGACTGAAAACCAAGGAGATGCGTGATACCTTTCGAACATCGATTCGAAAGATCTACGGCCAGAAAATATCGACTGACCGCCAGTATGATTTCATGGACAACCTGGAACTGGTGAAGGCAATCACTGATGTGCGGCTGAAATCCGATATCGCCGGTGCAGGAAGTCTTGTCGGGGCGCTTGCCAATAGAACCAATGAAGAGAATCAGAAACTGTATGATCGTATGATCGATACCATGCTTAATAAACTTGGTTACTGTAAAACCTGTGCACAGAAAACCATTGAATACTTCTGTACGCAGGATGATGAGAATTAAGATTTGACAAGAGAATATCGAATGTCGAATAAAAAATGTTGAATCTCGAAATTTTTAAGTTTTTACCTTCATCATTCGATATTCCCCTAATCGATATTCATTATTTATTTGTAAAAGTAACTTAGTACCTTAGAAATAATTTTCTGCCATTTCTACCCTGAAGGGCATAAGAGATACTAAGAAGTAAATTTCCAAGAATCTCTAATTACCCGCAAGGGGCACAATGTGGCTCAGGGTGCCCTTCAGGGTAGAAAATCATTTCGTGAAGGTACTTACTTGCAGTTTATCTGAGTTAGGGTGTAGGTGATAATGGATAAGAAACTTCATGGATTATTTACTAAACTAGAAAAAAGAGGCCTCTCTTCTGAGAAACGGGAGCGGATGCTCCTGGAAATCCAGTCTCAGCAGGACCGCGATGAGAGTGAG
>JAUVGS010000359.1 GCA_030593665.1 Chitinivibrionales bacterium
TTGTTTTTATTCATTCCCATTTCTCTTACCGCAGGGACCCGAATCGCCATTACCGAAATGATGAAGAACCCTCTTGGCCTTGAATCGGCTATTCCCGGCGGCGAGTCGCATGAGTATATCGAGTTTGTCAACCTTGGCTCCGACACGTTTACCGTGGATAACCTTTTCCTTTCCGACGGCAGCACTATCGATTCGGTCATTCCCTGGCAGGCGCCCCTGACATGGCATCCGAACTGCTGCTTTAACCGTACACTAATCCTGCCCGGACAATTCGCCGTTATACTGGATCGTGATTATTCTCAATCGCCGGCGGATAGATGCTATGCCATTGCGGACAGCACTGTCATTTTAACGGTTGATGCAGCATATTTATTGAATAAACTTGCGGAAAACAGGGGAGCGTTTCTTTATAAAGGCACTGAAACTACTATTGTTGATTCTCTTGCGGCAATGTTTGATGAAGGTTCCGCTGTTTCCCTGAAGAACAAGGTTTTCCACACCTTGCCGGGTAACTGTAACGAAGGATTCTCATGTATCCCGAGCAGGCTGCTGTTCACACCGCCATCATTTTCTGCAAGCCCTGACACGTTAAGCATTGGCCGATATGAATATGTGCAAAACGAATGGCTGTGTGAATATAAGCTCTTTAACCCGGGGTCATTTTCTACAACAGTTGTTTGTACCATCGGTGTTCTCATGATCGGAAAAGAGAAAGCGGTCAATGCCGCCTGGGAAGTAATAAACAAAGACGCTGTAACTGTCATTGGGTCCGGGACTCTCTCAAATGTATCGTATCCTGTATTTTTTACTGTAGACCTTCCCAAGGACAGCGTTACCTATCAACTGACCATAGTTGAAAACAGCCAGCAGGCAACAATTACAATGGACCTGTCAAGTGTCTGGCTCCCCAGCGCCCCCGTTAAAATCAATGAGATATTCCCACGGGCAACCGCTGTTGTCCCGGAATGGATCGAACTGGTCAATATTTCTTCAATGCCGGTTAATCTGAAAAACTGGCGGTATGGTACTCCTGAAAGTTCAGACAATACCATCACCACCGCAGATTTTATACTCAATCCCGGGAAATTCTGTGTCCTGACTAAAAGCAGCTCTCAGTTTTCCTCTATTTATTAATTTGGTGTAACGTGTCTGCAACCGGCCTCCTGGCAGTCGCTCAACAATTACCGAGACACCCTGTTATTATTTAACAGCCTCGAAGAAGATCCCTGCGAGCGTGTGTATTATGATTACGACTGGTTTGACACATGGGAGAACCAGTCTGTGGCACGGGTATCAACCGAAAAGAATGGGCTACAAAGTTCGGCATGGGTTCTTTCAAAGAAAACCACGCCGGGGTTGTCCAACTCAGACGTTGAATGGCAGTCAGGTGAAAAAGCGGCCCTGCATATCGGGCCAATTCCCTTTACTCCTAATAATGACGGTAAAAATGACTCACTGTCTATTCGAATACAGATACCTGCTTCACAGTCAATGTCAATTGCTATATATGGATTCGACGGAAGAAAGATTTTTGATGTTCCCGAATCAATAGAGGAGGTATTTACCTGGAACGGAAGAACTAAAGATGGCAGGTATGCGCCGGTGGGACCGTTTTTTGTGGTGGCTACGGTGACAAAAGGAAACAAAGAGAAGTTTATCCGTAAAAAGGGAGTGTTGTGGCGATAAAAAAGTATACGAGCCCTCACCTCCGGCAACTCTCCGATGCGAGCACTAAGAAAAACAGAGGAGTAAATGACTTTTTAAAAATCAGTCTCTTTCTTGGTATTATATTTCTGTCAACAAAACCCGTTATTGCCGCTCTCAACGACCCGTTCCCCATGGGCTATTCTATGCTCAATTTCGGCACGATCATTCACGGTAACAACCTGTCCGGCAGGCAGCCGTGGCTTCCCGCCTGCTTTGCAAAAGACAGTACTCTCTTTTCGTTATCTTCTGCGTATGTCAACTACTATGCCGCTATGGATAACCTGCAGGATCAAGACTTTCGGCAGGCGGTTATCGGTTTCCGGATCAACGCAAGAAGAGTCGGTATTAAAGGCGCCGGCACCTTTTTCAATGCGCTCGGTATCTATGAGGAGCACAAAGGCTTTCTCTCGGTCGGCACATCAATCGGCAGATTTATTCATCTCAGCGCCGAACTTGAAGCCTTTCGCGCCGGACTCATTGATGGTAAAAACGAATCAGAGACACTCGTGTCAATGGGCCTGTCCCTGTGGATACCCTGGTCATTCGCCTCAGCATCCTTTTCATGCAAAAACATAACGTTGGAAAATGCTTCACAGCCCGGTTTCAAACAGCCGATCTTACTCACGTTCGGGATTCACACCATGCCGCACCGCTTCGGTGCTCAAGGGGTGCTCATCACCCTTGAACCGGAAAACACAACCGATATACAGCTCTGCATCGGCCAGGAATTCTACATCCACAAAATGGTGGCACTGAACGCCGCTATCTCCTCAAAACCACTCATGGTTAGCCTCGGCATCTCTTTCACCCTGCCGATGTGCGGTGTGTATACCGGATTTGTCCATCACCCAATACTGGGCTGGTCGCAGGGGGTGGGGATGGAGTACGTAAAAAAAAAGAAAAGAATGGAGTGATGAAGTAATTTCGTAATCCTAACGCAGATAAACTGCAAGTAAGTACCTTCACGAAATTATTTTCTGCCAAAAAAAACACGAAAATAATTTCTAAGGTACTAATCGTACTCATAATCAAATTGCATCTTTCGATTAAGATTAGGATTAAGAGTATGATCAGAACTCGGTAATTTGACTTAATTCATTACGATGAAATCGCAAGTTAAAATCCCTCGTCCTCGTCCATCCTCCTCGTCCTCAATTCTTTTTCGAGGACGAGGAGGATAAGAAAGGGAAAGAAATTTGAGATTTGTAATTGTTAATTTTAGGTGTTTTACTGAGTTCAGATGATACCCAGTTTATCGTTGTTGACACATTTATCTATAATGCAACCCCTCCCCTTCCAGGGCAGTTATCCAAGGATGGTATAGTACGTTAAAAATAATAAACAGAAGAATATCGAATAATGAATTACGAATTCTGAAGTATTATTTCTATTATTGATCACTTGATTATCGCTTTATAGATATCTTCAGAACTCTGGACATAGAGCAAAAACGGCATTGCGTGTTTTGGTTGACAAACGGCAGAATTACCCTCCCTATATGAGCAAAAAAGGAAAATTAAACGCTTAAATTTAAGGTTTAAACACGCAAAGACTTATGGGTAAC
>JAUVGS010000034.1 GCA_030593665.1 Chitinivibrionales bacterium
TGCCTTGTGCAGCATCTATGCACAGCGAATGGCATCACAGAAAGCTGATAAAAAAGTATTTAAAAAAGTAAAAATTACATCCCCCGTGAGGGTACTGGTATTCAATCCCGGTTCAACCTCAATCAAACTTGCGCTCTTTGAAAATGAACACCCGATTAAAGAAAAAGAAATACGATATACCATTCCCCTGTTGAAAACACCGGATGAAATGCATACCGCTATTGATAAAATAGTGGCGCTTATATATAAAACGCTCGACACATGGGGTTCCGGTACCATTGATGTGGTGGCGGCCCGTGGAGGCTTCCTGCCGCGACCGCCAGGAAAACTGGCTGGCGGAACCTATGTTATTGCCCGGAAACAGAGAGGCAAGATTCGCATAGACACCACTCTGGTATCCGCTATTATGTCCGCACCAGAAAAATGGCACGCCAGTAATGTCGGTATTCCCGTTGCCGCGAAATTAGCTGAACAGTTGCGTATATCAGCCTACACGGTAGATCCGGTGATCGTTGATGAGTTTACCCCTGAAGCTGAACTGTCCGGGCATACCGCGATAACGCGCCGGAGTACTTCACATGCGCTCAGTGTACGGGCTGCGGCCAAGAAAGCAGCCGGGATTATTAACCGGCCGCTTGAGGATATTAACCTTATTGTGGCCCATATGGGTGGTGGTATTACTGTAGCGGCGGTCAAGCAGGGAAAGATAATTGATAATAATATTGCCCTGCTCGGTGAAGGGCCTTTTACACCACAGCGTGCCGGCGGACTGCCTACGGACGGTCTTATTGATCTCTGTTACTCCGGTCGATTTACTCGCGAAGAGCTTATCACAGAACTGACCAAACAGGGAGGCCTGCAGTCCTACCTCGGTGAGTACCGTATGGAACTCCTTGAGAAAAAAATCGCTCGGGGAGATACAAAAACAGAAGCGGTAATCAGGGCAATGGTATATCAAATCGCCAAGGAAATTGGCGCACAGTTTGTTGCTGTTGAATGTGATGTGGAAGCGATTGTACTCACCGGTGGACTGGTTCGTAGTAAGTTTATTCGTCATGCGTTACGCCGCCGCATCACACGGCTGGCGCCGGTACTTATTTTTGAAGAATCGCTTGAGATGGCTGCCCTGGCTTCCGGCACGCTCGATATAATATCCGGGCGAGTCATACCACTTCGTTACCGAAAAGTAAAGAGTACATAACATACTCCGGAGATTATCACCATGAATAAAAAAAAAGACATTAGTAAAAGTAAAAAATACCACTGGGTATTCCGTGTGCATCTTCTTGACCGTTCCGGCGCTCTCACCAGTATCGCGTCTGCTTTCAGCAATGAAGGCATAAATATCAGCACCATCGTCGGCCATGGGATCGAAGAAAAAGCTGCGGTTGAAGGGAGTGTGGTTATAACGTTTTATTGCAGCAGTCAAGATAAGGATGTCATGGTTCGCAAAATCAAACGGTTGAGCAAGGTGATCAATCTGGAAGAACGTCCCTATGATTCGCATACACTGAGAAAATCAGTTATCATGCTGACGAGTCGGAAACTGCAACCGCCCGATGTTGCCGGTAAAGAATCCTTTTTAATCTGTGAACCGGTGAATAGCGATTCAAATAGCTGGACCTATTTTCTTGCGGGATCACCGAGTGATCTTGATCCGGTGCTGCGCAAACTGGAGACCAGCGGTATAGTGAAGGATATTGTCTATTCTATCGTGAGTCTGTAGCTGCAACAGGACATACGATACATATCTCGTCCCTGTGGGACTGTGTTAATTTGTTGGTGAATTTGTATTCTATGAATATTACGTTCCTAACCCAGATAAACTGGATAAGTACCTTCACGAAATAATTTTCTGCCAAAAAATGGCAGAAAATTGTTTCTAAGGCACTAACGGAACGGTTCTGTAGATAATAAAAAGGAGAGCACATGGCAAAAATTGATACCTTCTCCGAAAAAATGAAAAAGCTGCGCTTGAAAAAGAAAGTCAGCCTTGAAAAACTCGCAAAAGAAACCGGGTATTCTGAAAAATATCTAGTCCGGATTGAAAACAACGAGGTACACGCCCCGGTATCGGTTATCTTCTCCGTTTCGCAGGCGCTGTCTATTGCGTCTGAAAACTTCCTGTTAACGAAGGAAGAAAAGAAGAGCCGGCGTACAGTGATCAAACAGAGAAAGGAAAGTTTCAGGAAACGGGCTGAAAATTATTCCTACCTGGTACTGACTCCGCAGGGAACGAAAAAACATCTCAATGCATTCAAAGTTACTATTGAACCGCAGCAGGAACACACCATGGTTGAGTATCACCATCCCGGCGAGGAATTTATATATGTCCTTTCAGGAAATCTGAAATTAAAGGTCGGCAGAAACACCTATACACTTAAACAGAATGAGAGTATGCACTTTGACTCCTCAAAAATGCATAAGCTCTGGAATACCACAAAAAAAAACACGGTCATACTTGTCGCAACCTATTCGCCGTAACACCTGACTGTACGGTCGCAAAGGAGTATCTATGGATTTTGAGCTAAGCCAGGAACAGCAGCTTATCCAGCTTATGGCCAGAGATTTTGCAAAAGATAAAATCAACCCTTATGCGTTACAGTGGGATAAGGACAAGCATTTTCCTGCTGACGTAATAAAGGAAATGGGTGCCTTAGGCTTTTTGGGGATGATGATTCCTGAGAGTTACGGCGGCAGTGAAACCGGCGCATTAACCTACTGCCTTGCCATGCAGGAAATTTCCTATGCGGATGCGGGTATCGGTGTTACCATGTCCGTCGCGAACCTTTCATGCGAGCCTATTCTCAAGTATGGCAACGAATCGCAGAAGATTAAATACCTTGTTCCCATGGCGAGCGGCGAGAAACTCGGCGCGTTCTGCATCACCGAGCCAGGATACGGAAGTGATGCGGGAAATGTATCGACCCGGGCAAAGCTGAAAGGTGACAACTATGTTATAAACGGCACTAAAGTATTTATCACCAATGGAAAATACGCTGATGTTTATATCGTCATGGCCCGCACTGAAGACGGGGGCGGCAGCCGTGGTATATCCGCATTTATCGTTGAAAAAGGGTTCCCCGGATTTTCAATAGGTACCATTGAAGATAAAATGGGGTTGCGCTCATCAATCACCACTGAAGTAGTTCTTGATGACTGCACTGTCCCCAAAAAAAATCTCCTTGGTAAAGAGGGTGACGGATTTAAAATTGCCATGAGCGCACTCGATTCCGGCAGAATCGGTATTGCGTCCCAGTCAATCGGTATCGCGCGTGCCGCGCTTGATGAAGCCAGGGAATACGCGTCAAACCGGCGACAATTCGGAAAAACACTTTCAGGATTCCAGGCAATACAATGGATGATTGCTGACATGGCAACCTGCATCAACGCAGCCCATCACATGACACTGCATGCCGCATACCTGAAAGACAATAATAAAAAATTAACCAAAGAAGCGGCCATGGCAAAACTCTTCGCTTCCGAAAGCCTGAATAAAACAGTATATAAGGCACTTCAAATCTTCGGGGGTTATGGCTATATGAAAGAGTATAAAATTGAAAAACTCTACCGGGATGCGCGGGTGACTACGATATATGAAGGCACCAGTGAGATACAGAGAATTGTTATTGCACGGGAGACGTTGCGGGAGTAAATTTTGCCATAAAGACTCGGAGACACGAAGAAAGAAGGAGGGAGAGGGAGAGGGTAATAAATAGAGATTGACGAATGGCGATTAGCGAATAGTGATTTTAGAAATAAAATGCCACTCTTACAGAAATGATGGAATACTGCTTCCAAATCGTTCACAAAAAAGAGCCGAGGACGAGGACGAGCAGGAAGGACGAGAACGATTTTTAAATTCTTTAGTCCGTTACCTTAACCTAAAACCGAAACGGGCATCGTTACCCTAACCCTTACCGCTTTTCTTCTACTTTTTTATATACTTAACCTGCAACGAAACAGTACACTTCCCCTCTTCAGTTTCCTGCCTGCCCACTTCCTGAAATCCATAGTTTGCATGAAACATCCGGGATATTTCATTGGGTGGGCGGAGATTGTATTCACAAGTTACTATTCCCAGTTGTTGCTCCTTTACATAAGCGGCCATGGCATCGTAAAACGCGGTTCCCACGCACTTTCTTCGATACTCTGCCAATACTACAATTCTATCGATATATAAAAAATGCTCATACTCCCGTTTGAAATACAGAAAATTCGGGCTGTCATAATCCGCGTCCGGGGTAAAGGCAATTATAAAACCGGCAAGTGTGTTATCTGCTTCCGCTACTTTGAAACAGGCTGCTTCGTTATAGAGGTGCTGCATACATTCAAATGATATCGAACCCAGGTGCGGAGTATTCGCCTGGTTTACCTCATGTAAATATTCAAGTTCTTCTGATTTCACATCACGGATGCTGATATTCATATATAAAAATCCTCTCTATAATAAGAAAATAACCGAAGTGTTGGAGAAGTAAAATTATAAGGAAAACTCATTTCTCCATTACTCCACCATATCTAAAATTATTCATCTCTTGTAACTACTCAGGTGGTGTAACATTCTTAGCGTCATTGCGAGCGTAGCGAAGCAATCTCATCTTTTCGAATGCAGGAGATTGCTGCGCTCGCAATGACGCTTTATGCGAAGAATACCTGAGTAGTTACCATCTCTTACAAAATAGTCAATTACCACCACCATAGGTGGTGGCTTGAAAAGTGCATCTAAAAGATGCGCTAACATTTGTCACATTGTCAAAATGACATTTACACCAAAACGATCTTTTAAACCTTATTTAAAATTCCGAAACCTTAGTAACCATAAGTTACACCCGGAATTCCAACCTTATTACATTATTCTCAACACAAGCAAAACGGAGAGAACAAAATAAGGTAATAATTTATATGCATGGGTTATTCGGCATTACCAAGGTGCTAAAAAACGAAAATAAGGTTAAAAATTAAAGATAAAAATGATTACTTCACGGTAGAACCTTTTGATTGTACTACTTCCAGAGGTAGTGGTTTTATATATAAATTAAAATTATACTCCCATAGTGTAGTGCCTTTTTTTAAAAAGTGCGGCTCTGTGCGAAAAAAAACTGTCCTGTCTGAATTGCCACCATTCCCGAATTAAAATAAATATATCTGCGCAAAACCAAAATTCCACTTGCCCCCTCCTCCTTTTATATTAAATTCTAATTGGATATTTTATCACCGGAATTGTCGTCACACACAACTATCACACTTTTTTCCTGCGACACAATTCCAACCATAAGATTTTTCGCTTGTTTCAGATACCAACGAATTTTATATAGATACTTCGTACGGCACGCTGATATGCGTGTAGTACTCACACCTCTTCCAACAGGGAGTTTGCTTATGAAGAACCTGTTCTCTCTTTACGTTACCATTATGGTGTTATCATCCGCGCATATCTTCGCGGAAACCGTAACAATCTCCGCTGACCGGTACCGTTTGAAAATCGATAACAATGTTGAGGCCGAAGCGCTGAAGGTGCCTGCTTCGGATGTAACAACGACACTGCCGGCAGGTATGTATGTGCGGTGGACGCTTTGGGATGAGGAAATACTATGCGATTTTAATGTCTCTTCAATACCGCAAAATGCCGAGATAACGAGAGTTGATTTTGAATATAACGTACAAAGTATTACAGGACCTTCCGTGCTGACTTCGGTTAAAATATACAGAAACACACGGGAATGGTCAGGTATTCCGAAATATAACCACTTCACCTATACCCCATGGCCGCAGGAGGATATCCTGTTTCAGGAAAATGATATTTCAACGGGAATACGCACAGTCACCGCAAGTGGAAATTTCAAAAATCTTGTACAGGGATGGGTCACCGCCCCCTCTTCGAATAAAGGGATAATCCTCACTAACGCGGGATAAACCCGCAAGTAAGTTCCTTATCAGATTTCTTTCTAACCGAAGAAAGCATTCGGAATAAAGTATTGTAACAAATAAATTTGTAACAATACCTAAAAAACAAGAAAGCAATCTGTAAGGTACTAACAATCCGGCTCACTATACCTACCGGATAGATGTATCAACGGTTAAAATAATTGTTGAATACACTATCGGTGCAGCACCGGATGATGATAATGACTTTAAGGTAACACCGCTGTTGTCCTATTTTGCCGCTTATGCAGAAGAAAACGTCCTGATAACCAATCAAAGCGGGATACAGGGCCGTGTCGGAACAAGTGAAAACGGTGACATTACTGTGCAGGATTTTTCTTCCGTCAAAGGTGACGTATATTCCGGCGGTGATTGCTATGTTCGTTCAAGTGCAACGGTTACCGGTGATCTCACGGCACGAAACAATTGTATTGTTGATAATACGGATGATATCTCCGGCGTCATAAACGAGCAGACCCCGACGCTGGAGTTTAATCCTGACTACACCCACGATGATGTCGAATATGGGCGGGGTATATCTATTGGTGACGACATCACCTATAGAATACAGCCGGGGGATTATTTTCTGATCGAAACCGGTGTGAGAAGTACGGTAATCCTGGAGCCGGAGACCTATAATTTAAGAAGGTTTACTTTTAGTGATGACTGTACATTAAAATTCGATATCGGACATGAAGATGAAATAAAAATCTATGTCCTGGATGAAATGAGTTTCGGTCTTCGGTTTGAGACTGAATTCACCGGTGCGGTAAATCCTCTTGCCGTAAAGTTTTATACCTTACAAACAGACAGTTTAATACTACCGCACAACTCGGTTTTCCACGGTATTTTCAGAGCGCCTAATTCAAATGTAACTCTTGCGCAGCAAACCACTCTTTACGGCTCTCTTTACGCAAAGAATATAGTAGTGCAGCATTTTTCAAAAATCTGCAAACCCCCCATACTAACCGATATAACCCATTCCGAATGGGCGTATGCCCCGCCGTTTGATCCTGATATTACAAAATACACGGCTATAGTTCCGCAGGCCACCGACTCTCTTTTAGTGACTCCCACAGCGGAAAATCCCGCGTATCAACTGCAGGTAAACGGTTCGTCGCCGGAAAATTTGGTTTCGATAAACTCCAATCCGGAAGAGATACTTATTGAAGTCAGCGGCGGTGACTGCGGGTTGAGTACTGTTTACACATTAAGTGCCCGAAAAGATCCCGATGATAATTATGCTGTTCGTGTAAAAGGAGATGCCGCAGGAACGCCTCAAGACGGCAAGACATGGAATACCGCTTTTCGGAAACTTGAGATTGCCCTGCTGGAGGCAAGAAAATGTGGAAAAGAAATCTGGATTGCGGAAGGTATCTATAAAAAATATGGCGATGGGTTTTGTTATCAATTTTTGTTATATCCGGGTCTTGAATTAACCGGCGGTTTTTCCGGTACTGAATCCCAAAAAAAACCTGAGGGTTCCATATATGCTACCATTATTGATGGCGACTGTTATGGTAATGACAATGAAGTCACATCTTGGCCTCCCTCCCAACAGGATATCGAGGATCATCTGTCTGATAACGCACACCATGTATTCACTCTGTTTCATTGTGGAAAAGGCGCGATAAGTACAAAGGTTGAAGGACTTACAATCCGGAATGGCTTTGCGCATTCTGGAACAAGCCGGGCTCTTGTACAGGAATATTATGACAACCAACCTTCCCGGGAAAGTATGGATGAAACAGGTATTTACTATATCCGGGGTCCCGAACCAATATGGGACGATAATTACGGCGCAGGGTTTTATCTGCCCCATGGTGCGCCTGCAATATCAAAATGCGTTATCAAGAATAATTATTCAAATAGAAGAGGTGCGGGGCTGTTTGGCAGAAGCGGTCCGAATGTATTGAAAAACTGTCTTTTTGAAGAAAACAGGACAAATGGTGCAGAAGGCGAAGGCGACGGCGGTGGTGTTTTTATCGCCGGTACAAAAAACACAACGATTGACGGCTGCGTATTTGATAATAATTCAATGCTTGTATCTCTTCCCGGTGAAGGATCTTTCGGCGGCGGCGTATACGCCTTGTCGTCAAATATAGATTTTGTCAATACGATATTTTATGAGAACTATGCGACAGCATCGGGCGGTGCTATTTACAACCGGTCAGGTTCACTTAAGATTACTAATTGCACCTTTACAAACAACGGGGGCATTACAATTCCGGGAGGAGCCGGGGCTATACACAACGACACAACGGGGAATGTGATTTCCTGTGCTGAAATTGTAAATACTATTCTCTGGAATAATCATGAGTCGCATACGAGTGAGTTGGTTGGTGACAGCTTTAGTGTTAGTTATTCGTGTGTTGAAGGCGGGTATGCGGGGGAGGGGAATATTGATAAAAATCCTAAGTTCAAGAATGGGGATGTTCCTGAAGGTGAAGACGGAAATTACGGAACAATGGATGACGGTTTAAGTTTGACAGGTTCGAGTCCATGTATAATGAAAGGCTCAGAGGATAACTATCCTGAAAAAGATATATTATCTTTTTTAAGGGGAATGAAAAGTCCCAATTGTGATCAGGGCGCTTACACATATATACCAACCTCAGATTTTTTAGGAATAATAAGAAACGGAGAATTTATTAAAGTTGAACAATTCCCTATTATGAAAGATGTTACATCTGAAAAAGAAATTAATTTATCAATCGTCAACGGGTATTCCAGGATAGTAAAAGGTGAACTGCCTAAAAATAAATATACTAAAAAGAAAGATGTAATTACTGCATATGTACAAGTTATTGATTCCTACCGTCAGCCTGTCGGTATGGAAGTTAAAATCAAAGCATACAGAGTAGGTAGTTCACAAATTTTTCAATCTTTCCTATTTGAAAATGGAAAACCAAAAGGGAAACACATTTTATTTGTTTCAGAAGATACAAGTGATGATTTAATCGGAGAACATACGTATGCTTATTTAGTAAAAGGTGTGGTAGGAGGAAAAGTCAGAATTAAAGTTAAATACGATCAATTTAAATAAATTGTTATTAAGGAGGCATTTAATGAATAAAAAATGTAAAATTAAATTTGAAGGTGTTAATAAAATAATATTAACTTTAGTTGTCGTACTTTTATATTTACTTTTGTTCATTGGAAGTGATGGGGGTGGAGTAAGCACAGGAGATGGAGGTATTGGAACAGAACTAATCTCTGCACCTCAAAATGGAATATCATTTAAGGTTTCATCGGGAAAAAATAATTATGGTTTTGATGCTATGAAAGATAAAACAGATGCTTATATTTCACTGGAAGCGGCTAGTAACACGAGTAACAAGAAAACATCTTTTAATGTAATTGTTAATGATCATCCCGATGGTGCATTGGCAGTACCAAGTGATCTTAACATTTTTTACATTACTGGTCAAAATGCAGATGGTTCTTATTCTTTAACTAATAGTACTACTGAAGAATTAGAAATTAATTCTGTAAAAACGACAGACGATATTGGAAAATTGAATATTAATGGTTGTACCGGCGAGTTAGATGGTTATTGGTGATTGTTACATTTCTGAGACTTATAATTCATTAGATGTAATTGTATTAGAAATAAAATCCCCTAAAGATCACTTCTATTTATCAGCATATAAATCAAGTTATAAAGGAGGTGGCTTGAAAGAATATATGAATGGAATTTTAAAACAGGCTGTATATGAAGTAACCAATAGTCATATAAACGTATATAATTTTGAACCTAATTGGGGGAGCTTTGATAATAACAATAATAAGAATTTAGATATATTTGCTTATAATGATGCCTGTCAGTGGGATGAATGGCTTCAATTTAAAGGTGCTTATAATGTAGCAAACC